>JAICSZ010000118.1 GCA_025936615.1 Pedococcus sp.
GGTCCATGCGAACCTCGCCCGCCACCAGCCTGGCCCGGCACGTGCCGCAGACGCCGCCGGTGCACGAGTACGGGGCGTCCGGACGCGACCGCAGCGTCGCGTTGAGGATGGTCTCCGCCTTGGTCGGCATCTCGATGCGCGTGCTGCGACCGTCGAGGTTCACCGTGACGACCGCGGCGGGCGGAGCCGACTCGTCGACGACCACCTCCTCACGCGGGCTCTCCTGCTCGGCAACGTGGAAGATCTCGTGGTGGACGTGGCGAGCGTCGACCCCCGCCTCCCGCAACAGCTCCTGCACGCCGGTGACCATGCCGTAGGGACCGCACAGGTAGAACTCGTCAACGGTCTCGACGGGCGCGAGCAGGTCGAGGATGAGCCGGACCCGCTCAGGCTCCAGCCGTCCGCTGAAGAGCTCGACGCCCTGCGGTTCACGAGACAGCACGTGCACGAGCTGGAGCCTGCCGAGGTAGCGGTTCTTGAGGTCCTCGAGCTCCTCGAGGAACATCACGGAGGCCGTGCGCCGGTTGCCGAACAGCAGGGTCACCCGAGACTGCGGCTCCTCCTCCAGGACCGTGGTGATGAGCGAGAGGACCGGCGTGATGCCGGAGCCGGCAGCGATGGCGAGGTGATGCCGTATGCCGCCGGGCTGGGTCGGGCAGGTGAAGCTGCCCAGCGGGGTCATCACCTCGATGACGTCGCCTGCGGCGACGGAGTCGTTGAGCCAGTTGGACATCCGGCCGCCTTGCACCCGCGCCGAGGCGACCCGGAGCGTGCCCGTGCGTTGCGCCTCGCTGCGGGCCAGGCAGATGGAGTAGGACTGACGGACCTCTTCGTCGTTGATCGTCGTGCGCAACGTCAGGTGCTGCCCGGGCTCGTAGCGGTACCGCTCACGCAGCTCCTCGGGCACGGCGAAGGTGATGGCGACGGCGTCGTCGGTGAGCCGCTCGACGTCGGCAACCGTGAGCGCGTGGAACTGCGCGCGGCGGCGCTGGACGGTGTCCGTGCGTGGGTTGGACAGCAGTGGCATCAGCGGGCCCTCACAGGGTCTTGAACTCGTCGAACGGCTCGCGGCAGGTCAGGCAGCGGCGCAGTGCCTTGCAGGCGGTCGACCCGAACCTGGCGATCTCCTCGGTGTCGGTGCTGCCGCACTGGGGGCAGGCGACCTGTCGCCGTTGGAGGGACAGGGAGACCCTGCCGGCGGCCACGGGCCGGTGGCCACTCGGCGGAGCGATCCCGAACTCGCGCAGCCGCTCGCGGCCGCGCTCGCTCATCCAGTCGGTGGTCCACGCAGGGCTGAGCCGCGTCTTGACGCTGCAGGACCAGCCAGCCCTGGCGGCGACGTGCGCGATGTGCCGCTCGATGACGTCCATCGCCGGGCAGCCGGAGTAGGTCGGGGTGATCGTGACCTCGACGTGGCGTCCCGACTCGTCCACCACGACCTCCCGCAGGATGCCGAGGTCCTCGATGGTGACGACGGGCACCTCCGGGTCGGGGACGTCCGCGATCGCCTGTGCCACCGGCAGCTTCGTCGTAACCGCGCTCATGGGGTCACCACCGGGCCCCTGGGTGGGAGCGGGCGATGTGCTGCATCTCCGCCAGCAGGTAGCCCATCGGGCGTGAGTGCACGCCGTCGCGCCCTCCACGGGAGCGCCACTTCGTCTCCGTCGGCAGCTCGAGCGTCGCCTCGGCCACGACCGTGGTGACGTGCGCGACGGCCGCGTGGTGCAACGAGGACGGCAGCACGCCGAGTCCCGACTCGGCCGCTGCCACTGACGCGGCGTCGTCGTCGAACAGCTCAGCGAGGTAGGGCAGTGCCGTGACCAGACCCTGCTGCATGCGCTCGTGCGACTCCGACGTGCCGTCACCGAGCCGCAGGACCCACTGCGTCGCGTGGTCGCGGTGGTAGTCGACCTCCTTGAGCGCCTTCTCCGCCACTCCCGCGAGGACCGTGTCACCCGAAGCCCGCAAGGCGGCATACAGCTCGCACTGGTAGCTGGAGAACCACAGCAGCCGCGCCATCTCGAACCCGAAACCGGCACGCTCCTGCTCGACGAGGTGCACGTTGCGGAACTCTCGCTCGTCGCGGAAGTACGCCAGGTCGTCCTCCGAGCGGCCCGTGCCGTCGAGCTCGCCGACGCGGGTCAGCAGCGCCCGTGCCTGGCCGAGCAGGTCGAGCCCGACGTTGGCCAGGGCCATGTCCTCCTCGATCTGTGGACCGCGCGAGATCCACTCCCCCAGCCGCTGCGCGTAGACGAGCGCGTCGTCGGCGAGGCCGAGCACGTACGACGCATGAGTGGCCAGGGGCCGGGGTCCCCGCGAAGTATCGGAGCGAAGCGGAGAACTTCGTGGGGTGGTCATAGGTACTCGACGTCTTCCGGTACGTCGTAGAACGTCGGGTGGCGGTAGACCTTGTCGCCGGCGGGGTCGAAGAACGAGTCACGCTCGTCCGGCGAGGACGCGGTGATGTCCGCGGCGCGCACGACCCAGAGGGAGACGCCTTCCTGACGGCGGGTGTAGACGTCGCGGGCGTTGCGCAACGCCATCGTGGCGTCAGGAGCGTGCAGCGACCCGACGTGGACGTGCGACAAGCCACGCTTGCCGCGGACGAAGACCTCCCAGAGTGGCCACGTCTTCGGGCCCGACTCCGCGCTCACGCGACCGCCTCCTGCGAAGCCTGCTTCGCGGCATACGCACTGGCCGCCTCGCGCACCCAGGCACCTTCGTCATGGGCCTTGCGACGGAAGGCGATCCGTTCCGCGTTGCAAGGGCCGTCGCCCTTGAGGACCCGCCAGAACTCGTCCCAGTCGATCGGCCCGAAGTCGTAGTGCCCGCGCTGGGCATTCCAGCTCAGGTCGGGGTCGGGAATTCGGATGCCGAGCCGGTCGGCCTGGGGCACCATCATGTCGACGAACTTCTGGCGGAGGTCGTCGTTGCTGAACCGCTTGATGCCCCACGCCATGGACTGCTCGGTGTGGCCGCCCCTGGCCACCTCGCCCGTGTCGGGCGGGCCGAACATCATGAGCGCCGGCCACCACCAGCGGTCTGCAGCGTCCTGGGCCATCGCCTGCTGTCCCTCGGTGCCGCGCATGAGGGTCCACAGGATCTCGAAGCCCTGCCGCTGGTGGAAGGACTCCTCCTTGCAGACCCGGATCATCGCGCGCGCGTAGGGGCCGTAGGAGCACCTGCACAGCGGCACCTGGTTCATGATCGCGGCGCCGTCGACCAGCCACCCGATCGCTCCGCAGTCGGCCCACGTGAGGGTCGGGTAGTTGAAGATCGAGGAGTACTTCTGCCGGCCGGTGTGCAGGCGGTCGAGCAGGTCCTCGCGGTCGACGCCGAGCGTCTCGGCGGCCGAGTAGAGGTAGAGGCCGTGGCCGGCCTCGTCCTGCACCTTGGCCATGAGGATCGCCTTGCGGCGCAACGATGGCGCCCGCGTGATCCAGTTGCCCTCGGGCTGCATGCCGATGATCTCGGAGTGCGCGTGCTGGGCGATCTGGCGGATCAGCGTCTGGCGGTAGTCCTCGGGCATCTCGTCACGCGGCTCGATGCGCTGCTCGCGGTCGATGAGGTCGTCGAACAGGCCGGACTCGGCGGCGTTGAGCGGCTCGTCGGGGCCCGGCAGTGGGCGCTCGTCACCGGTGTCGAAGTCGTTGCCGTACATGCCCCCAGTATGCCGGGTTGTTACACCTTGCTGCAAAGGTGCGCCATCCGTGTCACATTGTGGAGCCGGTGCGAGGATTGGCGCATGTCTCCCGACCACGACCACGGGCACCAGCACGCCCCGGGACCGCTCGCCGACGCGAGCGTGCGCCTGGCGCGGGAGAGCGACGCCCCTGCCGTGGGGTTGGTGCAGGCCGCGGTGTGGAAGGACGCGTATGCCGGTGTGCTCCCTGCGCAGGTCCTGGCCACCTTCGAGCCCACCGCCTTCGCGAACTCGTGGCGCCGCTCGCTGGCCGCTCCACCCGAGGGCGTCTACCGGCTCCTTGCCGCGTGCGCAGGAGACCAGGTCGTGGGCTTCGCCTCGATCGGACCCAGCCAGGACCCCGACGCGTCCCCGGAGACCGGCGAGCTCTCCGCCATCGGGGTGCACCCACAGGCCAGGCGCGCCGGACACGGGTCACGGCTGCTCAACGCCAGCGTCGACACCCTCCGTGGCGCGGGGGCGGAGACGATGCACGTCTGGGTCCTCGCCGAGGACGAGGCCACCCGCGCCTTCCTCGTGCAGGCGGGGCTGGTGCCGGACGGCGCGTTCCGAGACCGGGTCGTCGCGCCCGACGGCCGGACCGCGCGCGAGGTTCGCCTGGTGGCCGACCTCGGCACCGAGCCGTGAGCGCGCCCACGGGCGCCCAACGACGTCAGGTCCTGCGCCAGGCCGCGTCCGTGGCCGTTGCCACCGGCGCCTACGGCATCAGCTTCGGGGCACTGTCCGTTGCAGCTGGGCTGAGCGTGTGGCAGACCTGCGCGCTCTCGCTGCTGCTGTTCTCGGGGGCCTCGCAGTTCGCCCTCGTCGGCATCCTCGCGGGCGGTCCGGCCGGTGGGGCGGCGGCGGTCGCCACCTCGACGTTGCTCGGCGTGCGCAACCTGCTCTACGGCCTGCAGGTCTCACGAATGCTGGGCGTGCGCGGTCCAAGGCGCCTGCTCGCCGCCCAGCTGACCATCGACGAGTCGACTGCCGTCGGCATCGCACAGCCGGAGGCGGCGGCCGCGCGAGTCGGATTCTGGGCCACCGGGCTGGGGATCTACGCCCTGTGGAACCTCATGACCTTCGCCGGTGCCATCGTGGGGGACGCCATCGGGGACCCGAAGGCATACGGCCTGGACGCCGCGGCTGCGGCAGCCTTCACCGCGCTGCTCTGGCCACGGCTGAAGAGCCTGGACGCCTTCGCGATCGCAGCGGTAGCGGCGGTTGCGGCGGTGCTGCTCGCGCCGCACGCACCTGCTGGGGTGCCCGTTCTGGTCGCCGCTGCGGCCGCCCTGCTCGCCGGCCTCTGGAGGCGGGCGCACCACGACCCCGCGCCCCCGCACCAGTGGGCCGGCGAGGGCGACCTGGCAGCGGAGCCGGGAACGCGGTCATGAGCACCTGGACGACGGTGCTCGTCGCCAGCGCGCTCGCCTACGCCCTCAAGCTGCTCGGCCACGTCGTACCGGCCCGCTGGCTCGACGGGGAGCGCACCAGCCGGGTCACCTCGGCACTGCCCATCGCGCTGCTCGCAGCGCTGGTCGGCGTGCAGACCCTGACCAGCAGCTCCGGGCAGGTCGTCGTGGACTCCCGGGCCGCGGCCGTGCTGGTGGCCATCGTGGCACTGCTGCTCCGGGCGCCGTTCATCGTCGTGGTGGTCCTCGCCGCGGCGGTGGCGGCAGGACTGAGGGCACTGGGGCTGCCCTGAGTCGCCGTTCGCCCCGACGCGTCCCGGCGGCTACTCCCACGTCCGGGCGTCCTCCACGAACTGATCGCCCGTCTGGACACCCACCACGCAGAACAGCAGCCCGCCGGGGTCCTGCATGATGACGTAGCCGTCGCGCTCCTCCATGACGGTCCCACCGAGGCCCTGGAGCCGGATGACCTCCGCCGCGACGTCGTCCGACTCGATGTCGAGGTGGATCCGCGGCGGCGTGCCCCTCCCGGTGCGCTGGACCTCGAGGTTGAGGCCGCCCACCTCGCCGACACCGGCATAGGGGCCGTCCGGCGTCGGTCTGACGCCCTGGACCCCGGCCCAGAAGGCGAGGCACGCCTCGTAGCTCTCCTCGGGGTGGTCGACCAGGACGATGCCGATGCGCGAGCGGTGCATGCGCGCAACGCTAATGCTGCGCAGGCGTCAGCCGCGCGCGGTCCGCCAGGCGCGCACCGCGGCACGGTAGTGGCGCTGCTCGCCCACCCGGTCGCCGGACACTCGGCACGCCTCGGCCAGCTCCAGCTCCTCGCGCCACTTTCCTTGCGGCTCACCAGTGTTCGCCTCGGCCATCATCCTGGCTCCGTCGCGGGCCATGCGGAACAGCGGCACCATCGCCAGCAGCGCCACGAGTGGGACGGCGATCACCGCGAGACCGAACAGCATCGCCACCGGACGGCCGTCGCGGACCAGCTCGACCCCACGCCAGCCGATGGTCGCCGAGTAGAAGGCGAGCACGACGAGCAGGACGAGGGCGGTGACCTTCTCGCGCACTAGGCGAGCCCGAGGTAGTGCTCGAGCCCCACAGTGAGCCCGGGATGCCCGCCCACCCTGCGGACGCCCTCGAGCACCCCCGGCATGAAGGACGCGCGGTCGAAGGAGTCGTGCCGGATGGTCAGCATCTCGCCGGCGTTGCCGAACAGCACCTCCTGGTGGGCGACCAGTCCGCGCAGCCGCACGGAGTGCACCGGTATGCCGCCCACGCGGGCCCCGCGCGCGCCGTCGGGGTCGTGGGTGGTCGCGTCGGGGACCTCGGCCAGCCCCGCAGCCGAGCGCGCCCCGGCGACGAGGCGGGCGGTGCGTGCCGCGGTGCCGGACGGCGCGTCCACCTTGGCCGGGTGGTGCAGCTCGACGACCTCGACCGACTCGTAGAACCGGGCCGCCTCCTGCGCGAACCGCATCATCAGGATGGCGCCGATCGCGAAGTTCGGGGCGACGAGGACGCCTACCCCGGGGTGCTCTGACAGCTGGTCGCGGAGCGCGGCCAGGCGCTGCTCGTCCCACCCTGTCGTGCCGACGACGACGTGCACGCCGCGTTCCACGCAGTGCGCGACGTTGGCAGCCGAGGCGTCGGGAACGCTGAGCTCCACGGCGACCTGTGCACCACCGAGGTCGCCGAGGTCGTCGCCCCGGCCGAACTGGCCGCCGAGCTCGAGGTCGTCCGCGGCGTCGATGGCGCGACAGCCCTCGGCACCCATGCGCCCCCTGGCGCCGATGACCGCCACCCGGATCGTCTCGTTCACGGCGGCAAGCGTAGCGACGGGACGTTCGCACGCGGCACACGGCACGACCACGGGCCCGTCGCGAGGAAGGCGACGGGCCCGCGGCACATGCGAGAAGGTGCGGCTAC
>JAICSZ010000429.1 GCA_025936615.1 Pedococcus sp.
GCTGGTCATGCCCGGCTGGGTCAGGCCGCGCTGCGGCCCGCCGACGTGCACGCTGCCCTGCTCGGCGTCGCCCATCGGGATCAGCCGGACGCCGTACTCCTCGCAGTTGCGGCGCAGGGTGTCGACCTGGGTCTTGCTGACCTTGTCCGTGATCGGTCCGGGCGTCGTGGGGACGTTGTGGTCCTCGGTGGCCAGCGTGAGGTCGGGCCGGCGGACCTTGCGTCCGGCGAGGCGCAGTCCGTCGAAGGCCTGCGGGCTGGTCACCTCGTGGACGAGGTGGAGGTCGATGTACAGGAGGTCCGGCTCCCCCTCGCTGCGTCGCACGACATGGGCGTCCCAGACCTTCTCGGCGAGCGTTCCCGACACGGCTCCCACTTCCCTCTCGAGCTGTCCGTCACCAGCACGACAGCGTGCTGGTGACCCGAGGTTCGCACGCCGGGCCGCGCAGCGAACTTGCGTCTCAGGCAATGAGACGTCAATATCAGTGCATGGACAATACCAGTGGAGTCGGCGTTCTGGACAAGGCGGCCATCGTCCTGGGCGCCCTCGAGGCCGGTCCGTCGACCCTCGCCCAGCTCGTCACCGCGACCGGGCTGGCCCGCCCCACCGCCCACCGCCTCGCCGTCGCCCTCGAGCACCACCGGCTCGTCGCGCGTGACCTGCAGGGCCGCTTCGTCCTCGGCCCGCGGCTGGCCGAGCTCGCCGCCGCCGCCGGCGAGGACCGCCTCCTGGCCGCAGCCGGCCCCGTGCTCGCCGCACTGCGCGACCACAGCAACGAGAGCGCCCAGCTGTTCCGGCGCCAGGGCGACCAGCGCATCTGCGTCTCCGCGGCCGAGCGGCCGGTTGGCCTGCGCGACTCGATCCCGATCGGCGCCACCCTGACCATGCTCGCGGGTTCGGCGGCCCAGGTGCTGCTCGCCTGGGAGGAGCCGGACCGGCTCCACCGCGGCCTGCACGGCGCCAGCTTCACCGCCACGACCCTGTCCGGCGTGCGCCGCCGCGGCTGGGCGCAGAGCGTCGGCGAGCGCGAGGCCGGCGTCGCGTCGGTGTCGGCACCCGTGCGCGGGCCCTCCGGCCGGGTGGTGGCCGCGGTCTCCATCTCGGGCCCGATCGAGCGGCTGTCCCGTCAGCCGGGCCGGCTCCACGCGGCGACCGTCGTGGCCGGGGCCAACAAGCTGAGCGAGGTCCTGGCCCGCCACCACGCCCAGCAACAGCAACAGAACCACGCCTGACGCCCCCCGCTTGCGTCTGCGAAGTTGCCCACCAGCGGGGCAAAGTCGCGGACGTTGCGGGGGTGCCCGGCCCGGACGTGAAGGAGCCCCCGTCCGCACCGGACGGGGGCCCTTCGACGTGGTAGCCCCGACGGGATTCGAACCCGCGCTACCGCCTTGAGAGGGCGGCGTGCTAGGCCGCTACACAACGGGGCCCTAGCTGGTCTGCCGCGTCGCCGCGAGGCGCCGGGCAGCGGAGAGAACCATACCGGTGGGTGCTGGGTTTCTCCGAATCGGCTGCGCCACGAGGGGCGCCGCCGTGGCTGGGGTACCAGGACTCGAACCTAGACTAACTGAACCAGAATCAGTCGTGCTGCCAATTACACCATACCCCAAGGGGGTATCACTCCCCGCACGCCCGAGGGCCTTCGGGGGGTGAACCGAGTGGCGATACTACCGGCCTGCTTCGTGGCTTCCCAAATCGGCCGTGTGCCGCGTGGCCGGCTCCCGGACGCGAGTCGAGCGAGCGCGACGCGCTGACGCCAGACGGCGCCGGTCAGCGCGTCGTGCACTGTCGACTCGAGGTGGCGACGGACCGCCGGCCGGTCAGCCCAGCTCGTCGTGCAGGCGGTGCAGCCGCGACAGCGTCGAGGTCTTGCCGAGGATCTCCATCGACTCGAACAGCGGCGGGCTCACCCGCTGCCCCGACACCGCAGTGCGCAGCGGCCCGAACGCGAACTTGGGCTTGATGCCCATGCCCTCGACGATGGCCGACCGCAGCGCCGCCTCGATCGCCGCCGCCGTCCAGCCCGACTCCGACCCGAGCACGCCGCGCGGGTGGTCGTCGAGGTCTCCGAGCGCCGTGACTGCCGCGCCCAGCACCTCCCCCGCGTCGTCCTTGAGCTGGCCCCGGGCGTCGTCCGCGATCTCGAGCGCGTCGTCGGCGACGTAGAACGGCCGCACGAGCGCGGTCGCCTCGGTGAGCAGCGCCATCCGGGTCTGGATCAGCTCGGTGACCTTCTCCAGCCTGGCCAGCTCCCCCAGGCTCGGGTTGCCCGAGAGCACGCCGTCGGCCTCGAGGTAGGGAAGCAGGCGCGACGCCAGCTCACCGGTCCCGAGCTGGCGGATGTAGACCCCGTTGAGCCAGTCGAGCTTCTTCAGGTCGAAGATCGGGCCGACCGGGTTGACCTTGCGCCAGTCGAAGTCCTTGCTGAACTCCTCGAAGGTGAACACTTCGATGTCTTCGCCGTCGTTGCCGGTCTTCGGTGGGTAGGCCAGCAGGGCGAGGAAGTTGTCGAGCGCCTCGGGCA
>JAICSZ010000033.1 GCA_025936615.1 Pedococcus sp.
AGCTTCACGTAGTTGAGGCCCTTGGCCTTGGCCTCCGCCTCGAGCGGGTCGGCCGCCGCCTTGTCCTCCAGCGCCTCGTGGTCGGGGTGGCGGAAGTCGGCGTTGGCGTCGAGGGTGACCTTGCCGTCGAGGGCGATGATCTCGCCGTCCTCGGTCTTCACCAGGGGGTTGACCTCGACCAGCGTCGCGTCCTCGTCGCGGTAGACCTCCCACAGCTTCTGCAGGACCGGCACGATCTTGGCGCCGGTCTCGTCGTCGAAGCCCGCGGCCGCGACGATCTCCTTCGCCTTGGCCTCGTCGATGCCGGTGTTGGGGTCGACCTCGACGCGGGCGAGGGCCTCGGGCCGCTCGACTGCCAGCTGCTCGATCTCCATGCCGCCCTCCTTGCTGCACATCGCGAGGTAGGAGCGGTTCGCGCGGTCGAGCAGGACCGAGAAGTAGTACTCCTCGGCGATCTTGGCGCCCTGGGCGATCATCACCGTGCCGACGGTGTGGCCCTTGATGTCCATGCCGAGGATTGCCCGGGCGGCCTCCTCTGCTTCATCCAGGCTCTTGGCGACCTTGACGCCGCCGGCCTTGCCGCGCCCGCCGGTCTTGACCTGTGCCTTGACGACGGTGACGCCGCCGCTCTTGGGGCCGATCTCCCCGGCTGCCGCGCGGGCCTCCTGGACGGTGCTTGCGGTCTTGCCGGCCAGCACGGGCACGCCGTGTGCCTCGAACATGTCTCGGGCCTGGTACTCGAACAGATCCACGTCTGACGTCCTCGTCTACGGATGGGGAAGGTTCTCGTCCGAGACTAGACCCGGCGTGGCCGGGGCCGCCCGTCCGGGTGCCCGGCTGGGACCAAACTCACGCTACCCACAGGTATGCCGCGTGGAGGCCCCAGCGGTCAGCGCACAGTCACGCGCTGGCCCGGCGCCACGAGGAGCACCCACACGGGCCCGGTGGGGGCGAAGGTCAGCCGGGTGCTGCCGGAGGTGAAGGCGGTGGGCGCCGCGACGCCCGACCGGGACCAGGTCCCGTGCCACACCTTGCCGTCCCGCAGCACGTCGGCCCTTCCCTTCCCGACCACGGTGACGACCGGGGTCGCCTGCCCGTTGACGTCGCGGTTCTTGGACTTGCGGGTGGTGACGTACTGGACGACGACCGTCGTGGCGCTGTACTGAGCTCCCTTGGGGCTCTTGTCCGCTCGTCCGTCGGTGGTGACGAGGTAACGCTTGCGCGTCGCGTCCCACCTCAGCGAGACGGTCGAGGCCGGCCAGGACGCCGTGACGCCCGCCGCCGGAGTGCCTCCCGCAGCAGCGTCGCCGTAGCGGAAGCCGATGTCGCGCGGCTTGACGCTGCCCCGGGCCCGCGCCAGCAGTGCCTTGGTGTCGCCGATGACGTTGTAGGGCGCCGGGCGGGACCGGTCCCGCCGGTAGCCGCGCGCGTCCCGGTCGAAGCTGAGGTTGACCTGCTTGCCCCTGTCCAGGATGCGCGCCGTGTAGGTCGACGACCCTGAGAACGCCAGCGCGACGGGCCCGTAGTTCGCCACGAGGTCCACGTCGGACTCACGGCCGCTGCGCACCGGGCCAACGTCCTTCGGGAGGTGCCGGCTGAAGACCGCCAGCAGCCGGGTCAGGCCGCCCTCCACCGGCTCGACGTAGACCACGTCCGCCTGGTCGAGCCCGATGCGCGGCCGGGCCCGCTCGGTGTTGTCGATCTTGACCGCGAGGACCGGCCCACCGGTGAGCGGCACCGGGCCCGTGGGAGCCGGCGTGGGTGTCGTCGTGGTGGGGGCGCTGGTGGTGGAAGAGGCCGGCGCTGCGCTGGGCTTGTAGCCGGAGCACGCCGTCGCGAGCAGTGCGGCGGGCAGCAGGCCAGCCACGAGGAGGCAGGTCCGTCCGGCGCGGGGGGGCATGGCGCCTGAGGATAGGCGCTGGCCCTGCGCCGCCTTCGGCGACTCCCCGGCGTCGGGCAGGATGGCCGGTATGCCGCGTTGCCACCGTGTCGTCAACCCTGCCCTCGCGGTGCTGGTCCTGGGTGGCTGCGTGGAGCAGACCAAGCCGCTGCCCACAGTCAGCGAGTCACCCACGTCGGCACCAGCCAGGGCGAGCTTCCCTCTCCGCGTCGAGCGCACCGGCGGCGTGGCGGGCGTCCACGACATGCTCGTGATCCAGGACGACGGCAGTGTCGTCGCCGACTCCAAGAGGGGCCAGGTCTCCTGCACCCTGGATGCCGCAAGCCTGGCCGTCCTCAACACGGCCGCACGAGGCATTCACCTGAACGACCAGCCCACGCCGGGCACGAGCGTGGCCGACGGCATGACCGTGACCTTCAGCGCCCGCTTCGGCACGCTCGGCATCGACGATCCGAAGGTGGCCGCCGCGGCGCCCGTCGTCAACCAGCTGCTCGCGGACGTCTCCGCGCCGTCGGCGAAGCGCAAGATCTGCACCTGAGCCAGCCCGGCGGCACACGCCGACATGGCGATGGCGGCAGGCGTCGGCCCACGCGACTCCCACGCACATGGGTGGCCAGTCCACGGGCCGGACACCGGTTACCGGGATCCGGATGCCCGTGACTTCCGGTCCGACGCCGTCGTTTCCACGGTGCAGGTGGGCCGGCGGAGGCTCACGCCAAACCCCGGAGGCTCCGATGCCGGCTGTGCCCATCTCCCGCTCGCGCCTGGCCGCCGTGGTCGCGGCACTGTCACTGGTCGGCACCAGCCTGGTGCTGTCGGCGGGGCCGACCCTCGCCAAGGGTGGCGGTCCCGGTCCAGCTCCCCTCGACACGGTCGACACCTTCACCGGCCTGCACTTCACGGTCCCGGCAGGCACGAACGACGTTGGCCTGCCCCAGAGCTGCACGATCGACGCCGACCTCTACAAGCCACACTCCGCCAGCTCCACCAACAGGGTGCCTGCCCTCCTGACCACCAACGGGTTCGGCGGCAGCAAGGCGGACCAGGCCGGCATCGGCCGCGCCTTCGCGCAACGCGGCTATGCAGTGCTCTCCTACACCGGGCTCGGCTTCCCAGACAGCGGGTGCAAGATCTCGCTCGACGACCCTGCGGTCGACGGCACGGCGGCGAAGTCGCTGGTGACCTTCCTCGGCGGAGGTGGCCGCGCGGCATACGACTCCTCGCAGGTGGGGGGCGCCGACGGCGGCGCAAGCGCCCTCACCGTCGACTTCACGACCCTCGACGACGCGGCCACCCACGACCCGCGCGTCGGGATGATCGGAGGCTCGTACGGCGGCGCGATCCAGTTCGCGACCGCCGCCGTGGACCACCGCGTCGACACCCTGGTCCCGCTCATCACCTGGAACGACCTGCGCTACTCGTTGGCACCCAACAACACCAGCTTCACGACGGGGACGACCTACGCAGACACCAACCCGGGCACCGAGAAGCTCGGCTGGACCAACCTGTTCTTCGGGCTGGGGATCGTCGACGGGGTCGAGGGCGCCACCATCGACCCCACCCGCGTCGTCGGCTGCCCCAACTTCGTGCTCGAGGCCTGCGCCGCAAAGGGAACCCTCGACACCTTGGGCTACCCGACGGCGCAGACGTTCGCCCTCACAGACCGCGTCTCCGTCGGCCACTACGTCGACCGGGTGCGCGTGCCGACGTTCCTGGTCCAGGGGGAGAACGACACGCTGTTCAACCTCCAGGAGGCGGTGGCGACGTACCGCGCACTCAAGCAGCGTGGCGTGCCGGTCTCGATGGCCTGGCAGTCCTGGGGCCACTCCGGCGGGGCGCACGGCCTCTCCGGCGCCGCACCCGGCGAGCTCGACCTCAC
The DNA here is from genome assembly GCA_025936615.1 of Pedococcus sp. The sequence goes on from JAICSZ010000033.1 coordinate 3,780, forward strand.
CGGCGGGCACATCGAGGACACCTACCTGGGGCTGCGCATCAAGAACTGGTTCGACCACTGGCTCAAGGGGACCCACGTCTCGACGGGGCCGGAGTTCGCCTATTTCCGCGACTGGGTCGACTACACCGGCACCGCGGCACCGGCCTACGCCTCGGCACCGTCCTACCCCGTCGGCAAGCGCCAGAACTGGTACCTGTCGGGTGCGAACCAGCTCGTCCCGTCGCGCACCCAGGTGCTCCCCGGCGTGAGCAGCTGGACGAACCCCGGCGGCGGAGCGGCGGCGTCCTACTCCGAGGTGTCCGGCCTGGAGGGGCAGGTGAGCCTGCCGGCCGGGGCGACCACGCCGTACGACACCCCCGGCACCTTCGGCGCGTGGACCACCCCAGCCCTGGACACGCCACTCACGATCGTCGGCGCGCCGGAGCTCGACGTGCGGTTCGACTCCCCGGCGGTCGCCCTGACGCAGGTCGCCGGCCCGACCGGACAGCTCCAGGTGTTCGCGAAGCTCTACGACCTCGCTCCGGACGGCTCGAAGACGCTGGTGCACAAGCTGATCAGCCCAGTCCGGGTGGCGGACGTCACCCAGCCGGTGCACATCGAGCTGCCCGCAGTGGTCCACCAGGTGGCGCCCGGCCACCGCCTCCAGCTGGTGCTGGCCAGCACCGACGCGGCCTACAAGAACGCGTACGCCGTGCAGCCGGTGAGCGTGCACGCCTCGCCCGCCGCGCCCATGGCCCTGAGCCTGCCGATCGTGCCCTGAGCGGGCTGTGACGCAGGGAACGCGAGGCAGGGCCCCGGTGGGGACCTTTGGCCCTCATGGCCGGGACGGTGCCACGCGATGCTGAGGTTGTCCGACAAAGGGTCTACCGGCCCACCAAGGAGGCAACCGCCATGACAACCATCCAGCGCCACCCCAAGCTCGATGTAATGGTCGAGCACGACGTGGTCACCCACAGTGCAGCGCGCAAGGGCCTCGCGGTCCTGCGCTTCGCCTTCGGGCTCACCTTCCTGTGGGCCTTCTTCGACAAGCTGTTCGCCCTCGGGTTCCACACGGGCGTCGACGCCAAGGGTGTCGTCGACCGGTTCGGCCCCGCAGCGTGGATCAACGGCGGCAGCCCCACCACCGGGTTCCTGAAGTTCGGCGTCCCGGCGGACAACCCCTTCAAGGGCTTCTTCAACGGGATGGCCGGGCAGGCCTGGGCGGACTGGCTGTTCATGGCCGGCCTGCTGGGCATCGGCCTCGCCCTCACGCTCGGTATCGCGATGCGCATCACCGCAGCCGCGGGCGCGCTGCTCTACACGATGTTGTGGGCGGCCTCGCTCCCCCTGGAGACCAACCCCGTGATCGACGACCACGTGATCGGCCTCATCAGCCTCGTCGTCCTGGCCCTCGTCCTCGCGGGCGACACCTGGGGCTTCGGCAAGGTGTGGGCCAAGCTCCCGCTGGTTCGCAGGCACCCGGTCCTCCGGTAGTCGGACACCGGGAACACGGGACCAGGCCGCGTGCCTGGTCCCGTTGTCGTGCCCGGTTCTGCTCACAGCAGCAGAGAGTGGTCCGCCCGGCGAGGCGCTCACGACAGTGGGGTCATGCGCGAACCCACCACCACCTCCGGCTCCGTGCCGATGACCGAGTACCTCGCCAGCCGGCTGCTCGAACAGCGGATCCTCGTCCTCGACGGCGAGCTCGACGATGCGGGCGGCACCCGGCTGTGCGCCCAGCTGTTCCTGCTCTCGGCCGCCGACCCGCGGGCAGACATCAGCCTGTGGATCAACTCGCCGGGCGGCTCGGTGCCCGCGATGCTCGCCATCCACGACGCGATGCAGCTGGTCCCCAACGACGTCTCGACGCTGGCGCTCGGGCTCGCCTGCAGTGCCGGGCAGTTCCTGCTCACCGCGGGCACGCACGGCAAGCGCTACGCGCTGAGGCACTCACGGATCCTCATGCACCAAGGCTCTGCCGGCATCGGCGGGACCGCGGTCGACATCGAGCTGCAGGCCGAGGACCTGCGGCACATGGTGCACACCGTGCTCGGCCTCATCGCCGAGCACACCGGACAGCCCGTCGAGCGGATCCGGGATGACTCTGCTCGCGACCGCTGGTACTCAGCCGAGCAGGCGCTGGACTACGGCTTCATCGACGGGGTGCTGGACTCCCTCGACGCAGTACGCCCACAGCGCCGCTCCCCCGCAGGCCTCGGAGGTGGCGCATGAGCAGCTACCCGATCCCCAACGTGGTGCGGACCGACCCCCGCGGCGACCGGATCATGGACGTCTACAGCCACTTGCTCGGCGAGCGCATCGTCTACCTCGGCACCGAGATCGACGACGGCGTCTCCAACGCGCTCATCGCCCAGATCCTGCACCTCGAGTCCGAGAGCCCCGACCAGCCGATCAACCTCTACATCAACAGCCCGGGTGGCTCGCTGACCGCGACCTTCGCCGTCTACGACGCGATGCAGTTCGTCCGCGCCCCGGTGGCGACCACCTGCATCGGCCAGGCGTGCTCCACCGCCGCGATCCTGCTCGCAGCCGGCGACGCCGGTCGCCGCAGCATCCTCCCGCACGCGCGCGTGCTGCTCCACCAGCCGTCCGCGCGCAGCCAAGGAGCGATCCCCGACCTGATCCTCGAGGCCGACGAGGTGGTCCGGCTGCGTGCCGAGGCGGAGCGGGTGCTCTCCGAGCACACCGGTCAGCCGGTCGAGTCACTGCGGGCCGACACCGACCGCGACCGCATCTTCACGCCGGAGGCGGCCGTCGCCTACGGCCTCGTCGACCAGCTGGTGGCCTACCGCAAGCAGGTGGCGGCCTGAGACGGGCCGGTGTGCCGCGTGGTCGGCTCAGGCGGCGAGCTGGATCTCACCGGCCGGCGCGGGCGACAACGACCCGTGCTGCCGGCGCAGGTCGAGCGAGGCCAGCTGCATGACGTCCTGGACGCTGCTCCCGAGGGCGCCGGCGACGGCGGCCAGCACCTCGGAGGAGGGGTCCTTGCGACCACGCTCCAGCTCGGACAGGTACTGCGGCGAGATCCCCGCCCGGTCGGCCACCTCGACCAGCGTGAGCTCGCGCCGCCGGCGCAGGTGCCGCAGCCGGGCACCGACGACCTCTCGCCACAGCGGCGCGGGTCGCCGGCTCCGCGTCTCCACCAGGCTCAGGTGCGGGCTCGTGGTCATGGACACCACGGTATGCCGCGGGGTCGGGGACGGCGCGCAGGTTCGCCGAGGGCGAACCTTTCCTACGCGGCACACGGTCGTTGGGGCGACGGGGCGCGCAGGCTACTGCTGGGTGACGTTGCCGCGGACCCACTCGACGATCTCGGTCGTCGTGGCGCCCGGGGTGAACACCTTGGCGACGCCGAGCTTCTGGAGCTCGGGGAGGTCGGCCTCGGGGATGATCCCGCCGCCGAAGACGACGATGTCGGCGGCGTCGCGCTGCTTGAGCAGGTCCATGACCTTGGCGAACAGGGTCAGGTGCGCCCCGGAGAGCACGGACAGGCCCACGGCGTCGGCGTCCTCCTGGATGGCTGCCTCGACGATCTGCTCCGGCGTCTGGTGCAGACCCGTGTAGACGACCTCCATGCCTGCGTCGCGCAGGGCGCGGGCCACAACCTTGGCACCGCGGTCGTGACCGTCGAGACCCGGCTTGGCGACGACGACGCGCAGGGGGGAGTCAGCCATGGGCGCAGACTAGTCCACCCGCGGGACACGCCGGATCGTGACCTCGAACACCTGCCACCTGCCACGACAGCCGCTAGGTTCTGGAGGTCATGTCGCAGGGCGCCCCGCACTCTCGCCGGCAGGCTGCACCGCCGCGGCCCTCGCCGAGCGGCCGCACGCGCCCGCTCCGAGCCGTCGCCAGGGCCGCAGCCCGGCTCCGCTCCACCACCACCGCCGCCGGTGACGTCGTCGGTGGCGCAGCACGCGCCCTGGCCACCCCTACCGGCGCAGTGGGGGCGGCCGTCGAGGCCGTGTGGCTGACCACGCACCTCGCGCTCTACCCGTGGGGCCTGGTCGGCCGGCACAGCCGCGGCGCGGAGCTGGGGTACCGCGTCGAGCACCTGCCACCGGTGCAGCGCGGGCTGCTGATCTCGGACGTCGAGGCCGCGGGCACGCCGATCCTGCTGGTCCACGGCATGGTCGACAACCGTTCGATCTTCACCCTGCTGCGGCTGGGGCTGCGGCGGCGCGGGTTCGGCCGGGTGAGCACGATGAACTACTCGCCGCTGACGGGCGACGTGCGCGTGGCCGCTGCCCAGCTCGCCGAGCAGGTCGAGGCGCTGGTCGCCGAGACCGGCTACGAGCGCGTCCACGTGGTGGGCCACTCGATGGGCGGACTCATCGCGCGCTACTACGTGACCCGGCTCGGGGGCGACGAACGCGTGCACACGCTGGTCACCTTGGGCACGCCCCACCAGGGAACCTACGCGGCCTACGGCTGGCACAACGGGCTCACACGGCAGCTGCGGCCGGGCAGCGCCCTGATGCGCGAGCTCGACCAGCCGGCGCCGGGGTGCCGCACCCGGTTCCTCGTGTACTGGTCGGACCTGGACCAGATGGTGTTCCCCCAGCGGAACGCCGCCCTGGTGCACCCCGACCTGAGTGTGCGCAACGTGGACCTCCACGGCGTGGGGCACATGTCGTTGCCCATCGTCGGCAGCGTGGTGCACGGGATCTCCTCCACGCTGGCGCACCTGGACTCGGAGGGCCACACGCTGACGCCAGGGGTCACCGAGCTGAGACGACGCCGGCAGTGATCCTCCTCACACGCGTTGGCGCTGCCCCCTTCCCCGACACACCGACCTCCTAACCGCATTTTGCATAACGAAGAGGTCACGCTACCGTCGACGAGCCCCGTGTCCCCCCGCACGAACGGTTTTCCCCTGTGAGCTCACCCTCCTACGAGGGGCGTCACCGCCCCCCGGGCCGCCATCGCGGCCCCAAGAAGGGACCCCGCTTTCCGGCAGTGCTCAAGAGCGGCTACCTGCTGCCCAGCGCTGCCGCGGCTGCCCTCGTCGTCACCGCCACCGGTGCCACGGTCGCGCAGTCGCCCACACTCCACCTCGACCTGACCGGCTCGGCCGCGTCGGCGAAGACGCAGGACTCCGCAGCTCTCGAGTTCGGCCGCGTGGAGGCCCAGCAGCAGCGCGACGTGCAGCGCAGCGCCGCACAGGCGCGAGTGCTCGAGGCTCAGCAGATCGCCCGCAGCGCCGAGCGCACGGCCCTCGCCAAGAAGGCTGCCAAGGCCGCCGCAGCGAAGAAGGCGGAGGAGGCCCGCAAGGCCAGCCAGAATTGGGTCATGCCGATCAAGGGGGCCGTGTTCACCTCCGGCTTCGGGTGGCGCTGGGGCCGCATGCACCAAGGTGACGACTTCGGAACCCCGGTCGGCACGCCGCTGGCCGCCATGTCCACCGGCAAGGTCACCTTCGCCGGCTGGGAGGGCGGCTACGGCAACAAGCTCGAGATCACCTACTGGGATGGCACCGTCTCGGTGTTCGGCCACATGAGCCAGATCGCCACGAGCGTCGGTCAGTCAGTGGCCCCCGGCGACATCGTGGGCTACTCGGGCAACACCGGCCACTCGACCGGTCCGCACCTGCACCTGGAGATCCACCCAGACGGCGGCGCCGCGATCGACCCGGCCCCCTGGCTGCGCGCCCACCACCTTCAGTAGGACGGGCCCGCGCGGCAGCGCGCCACAGCCTGCCCGCGCAGCTTCTCGCCACGGCGCCTCGGGCTCAAACTCCTCGGCTAGAGCTTCTCGAGGGGGGCGTAGCGCAGCAGGAACCGCTTGACCCCGGTGTCACCCCCGAAGTCGACGTGCGCCTGGGTCTTGTCGCCCTCCCCCTCGGTCTTGACGACCGTGCCCATGCCGTAGCTGTCGTGGGTGACCTTGTCGCCGGCGTGCAGGGCGATGAGCGGGCGGTTGCCGGGTGAGCGCACCCCGGGACGGGCGGCGAGACGAGCCACGGCCGGCGTCGACGGCCGGCGAGCCGTGGTGGCCGCCTCCGCCCGCCGCCAGTCCAGGAGCGGCTCGGGGATCTCGTCGAGGAACCGGCTGGCCGGGTTGTACTGCGGAGCACCCCACGCGGACCGCACCGCCGCCCGCGACACGTGCAGACGCTCCCGGGCCCGGGTGATGCCGACGTAGGCCAGTCGACGCTCCTCCTCCAGCTCCTTGGGGTCCGCGAGGGAGCGCAGGTGCGGGAAGGTGCCGTCCTCCATGCCGGTGAGGAACACGACGGGGAACTCGAGGCCCTTGGCGGTGTGCAGCGTCATGAGCGTCACGACGCCCTGGTCGGCCGCCTCGTCGTTGTCGGGGATCTCGTCAGCGTCCGCGACCAGCGAGACCTGCTCGAGGAAGTCCTCGAGCGAGGCCACCTCGCCGGTCTCCGCACGCGTCTCGTCGAACTCCTGCGCGACGGCCACGAGCTCGGCGAGGTTCTCGACCCGCGTCTCGTCCTGCGGGTCGCGGGAGGCGCGGAGCTCCTTGAGGTAGCCGGACTTCTCGATGACCGCCTCCAGCAGGGCGCCGACGCCCTGCTCGTCGTCCTCGTGGATGCGGCCCAGCTCCTCGAGCAGCCCGGTGAAGCCCTTGATCGCGGCGACGGAGCGGGTTGCGATCCCCGGCGCGTCCTCGGGCCTGCCCAGGGCCGCGATGAACGGGATGCGCTCCCGCTCCGCGAGCGCCGCGACGCAGGCCTCCGCCCGGTCTCCGATCCCACGCTTGGGCACGTTGATGATGCGCCGCAGGTTGACCGTGTCTGCGGGGTTGGAGATGACGCGCAGGTAGGCGAGCGCGTCCTTGACCTCGCGCCGCTCGTAGAACCGGGTACCGCCGACGAC
>JAICSZ010000111.1 GCA_025936615.1 Pedococcus sp.
CTGGATCCTGCTGGTGCGCATGTCCCCTCCTGGGGTTTGGGTGTTCGTTTTCGGTTGGTGACGGCGACGCCGCCACCTTGGTCACAGGCCGAGATGTCGGAGCAACTCGCTCTCGCGTGCTTGGAACTCCTCGTTGTCGAGCGACTCCACGACCCGGCCCTGGGCGAGCAGGTAGTGGCGGTCGGCGACGGTGGAGGCGAACTTGACGTTCTGCTCGACGAGCAGGACCGAGACGCCCTGTGCCTTGATCTGGCGGATGATCTCGCCGATGCGCTGGACGATGACCGGGGCCAGCCCCTCACTGGGCTCGTCGAGCAGCAGCAGGCGCGAGCCCATCCGCAGGACCCGCGCGATCGCCAGCATCTGCTGCTCGCCACCGGAGAGCTTGGTGCCCGGGAAGTCGCGGCGCTCCTTGAGCACCGGGAACTCATGGTAGACCTGCTCGAGGCTCCATGCCGTCTCCTTGTCGACGACCGGCGGCAGGGCGAGGTTCTCGGCGACGGACAGCGTCGCGTAGATGCCGCGGTCGTCGGGCACCCAGCCGATGCCCGACTTGGCGCGACGGTCGGCCGATGCCTTGAGCAGGTCCTGGCCAGCCCAGGCCACCGTGCCCTCGACGTGGCGGTGCAGACCCATCACGGAGCGCAGCAGCGTGGTCTTGCCGGCCCCGTTGCGGCCCACGAGGGTGACCACCTCGCCGGGATCCACCCGCAGGTCCACGTCGGTGAGCACGCGCGCCTCGCCGTACCACGCCGACAGGCCGGACACCTCGAGGGTCGAGGTGGCCGTCGTCTTGGGCTCGGCCATCGTCACCCCGCCTGTCCGAGATAGGCGGTGATGACCTTCTCGTCGTTGCGAACCTGCTCGTAGGGGCCCTCGGCGAGGACCCGCCCGGACTGCAGCACGGTCACGGTGTCCGCAAGGGAGCCGACCACGTGCATGTTGTGGTCGACGAACACGACGCTGCGGCCGGCACTGACCTTCTTCACCAGCGCGATGGTGCGGTCGACGTCCTCCAGGCCCATGCCAGCGGTCGGCTCGTCGAGCAGCAGCAGCTGGGGGTCGAGGGCGAGCGCGAGGGCGAGCTCGAGGGCCCGCTTCTGGCCATAGGCTAGAGACCCGGCGGCGGCTCCGGACCGGTCGGCGAGCCCGACCTGGTCGAGCAGCTCCATGGCGCGGCCGCGGAACTGGCGCATCTGGCTGTTGGACCGCCAGAAGCGGTAGCCCAGCCCCGTGGGCGAGGCGAGCGCGAGCTCGACGTGGTCGACGGCGCTCATCTGGTCGAACAGGCTGGTGATCTGGAACGAGCGGGCGATCCCGAGGTGGGCGATCTCCTCCGGCTGGCGGCCGGTGATGTCCTCGCCGCGGTAGAGGATCTGGCCCGAGGTCGGGGCGAGGAAGCCGGTGAGCAGGTTGAACAGCGTCGTCTTGCCGGCACCGTTGGGCCCCACGAGCGCGTGCACGGTGCCCTCGCGCACCTCGAGGTCGACGTCCGAGACGGCCCGGAACCCGCGGAACTCCTTGGTCAGGGAGCGGGTCTGGAGCATGGCCTCGGTTGGCACCGGCACCTCCTCGTGCGGCTCGGGGGCGAGCGGGGGACTTTGCCTCGGTCCTGCAGAACCCTAGGGCCGCCCCATAGGGGCGGACATGGCCCGGTTCGCCACATAACCCTGACAGAACATGTCGCGTGAGCACATCACGTGAATGTCACGTTTGCGCGGAAAGGGGGTGCTTTCCCGGTGCTCAGTGCCAGCGGGCCGGGTCGACGCCACCGGGCACGTCGGCCGCCGGGTCGTAGGGCGTCCTGGTGAACCGGAACGAGCCGAGGTCGAGGTGGCTGACCCGTCCGTCCGGGGCGCGCACGACCCCCAGCGGCTCGCCTGCGTGGTAGCCGTCCAGCCCGACCCAGCCGTCGTCCGTGGGCCGGAACCGCGAGCCCCGCCCCTGCCCCGGCTCGCCGATGACGAGGTGCCCCTCCGGGGCCAGACGCAGCTCGTATGCCGTCGTACCCCAGTACCAGTCCCCCACCAGCTCGAGGGTGCTCACCTGGGTCGCGTCCGCGGTCCACGGCTCGGGCAGCACCGGCTCGCACTCGGCCAGACGGGTCAGGAGGTCACCGGAGAGGGTGGGCGACATCCCGGAGGTGGCGTTGGCCAGGACCACGCAGCCGTCGCCGGTGTCGCGGTTGACGCGCAGCCCGGCCAGGAAGCCGGGCATCGAGCCGCCGTGCCCGGCGAACCGGGTGCCGTCCACGTTCCAGACCTGGAAGCCGAGGCCGTGCGCGCCGGTCCACGGCGCGCCCGGGGTGTCGTTGACCGCGATGGGCAGGCACATCTCGTCCAGGCTCTGCGGGTCGAGCAGCCCCTCGGTGTGGCCTGCCAGGAAGGCCGCCCAGCGCTGCAGGTCCGCCACCGTGGACCAGAGCTGTCCGGCGGGCGCCATCGCCCCGGCGTCGTGCTCGGGCTCCACGTGGAGGAGGTCGGCGCGCGGGTGCACGCCCCAGCCCGCCGCGGCCGGCTGCTGCGGTCGGGTCGTGGTGCGCCCCATCCCGAGCGGCTCCAGCAGGTTTGTCCGCACGGCCTCGTGCCACGGCACCTGCCGCAGCCGGCCCACGAGCTCGCCCAACACGGCATACCCGACGTTGGAGTAGTGGAACCTCGCCCCCGGTCGGAACCGGAGCTGGGGGCGGGTGGCGAGCAGCGCCGCCCAGTCGCCACCGGGGGTGCGCTCCCACCAGGGCCCGCTCGTCTCAGCAGGCAGCCCCGAGCTGTGCGAGAGCAGCTGGGCGACCGTGACCTGCCCGAGGGCGCTGTCCGCCGTCTCGGGCAGCTGCCGGGAGATCGCGTCGTTCAGCTCCAGTCGGCCCTCGTCCCGCAGCCGGACGGCCTCCACGCCGACGAAGGTCTTGGTGATCGAGCCGATGCGGTACTGGGTGCCGGTGGTGGCCACCGCCCCGTCGACGCGACCGTCGAGGGTGCCGACGGCGTCGGACCAGACGAGCTGGCCGTCGCGGACCAGCCCAGCCGTGACCGACGGCAGCCGCTGCTGCGACTGCTCCTCGGCCAGGCGCAGGGACAGCGCACGGCTGGTGGTCTGCTCGACCGGCACGAGGCGTCAGGCCTTCTTGGCCGCGCGCTTGGTGGCCTTCTTCGCCGTCGCCTTCTTGGTCGTCTTCCTGGTCGTCTTCTTCGCCGCCCGCTTGCGCGTGGTCGGGCCCTTGGCGCGCTTCTCGGCGAGCAGCTCGGCACCGCGTTCGGGCGTGATCGACTCGGGCTCGTCGGCCTTGCGCAGGGTCGCGTTGGTCTCGCCGTCGGTGACGTAGGGCCCGAACCGGCCGTCCTTGACCACCATCGGCTTGCCGGACACCGGGTCGTTGCCCAGCTCCTTCAGCGGGGCACTCGCGGCGCGGCCGCGCTGCTTGGGCTGGGCGTAGATCGCCAGCGCCTCCTCGAGGGTGATGTCGAAGAGCTGCTGCTCGGTGGTGAGCGAGCGCGAGTCGGTCCCCTTCTTCAGGTAGGGGCCGTAGCGCCCGTTCTGGGCGGTGATCTCGACCTCGGTGCCGTCCTCCTCGGTGGTGCTGCCCACCACGCGGGGCAGGCTGAGCAGCTTGAGGGCGGCGTCGAGGTCGATGGTCGCGAGGTCCATGTCCGTGAACAGGCTGGCCGTCCTCGGCTTCACCTTGTTCTTGGCCTTGGGCTTCGTCGAACCGGAGGTCTCGGCCGCGTCCTCCGGGAGCACCTCGGTGACGTAGGGGCCGTAGCGGCCGGCCTTGGCGACGATGTCGCGACCCGTCTGCGGGTCCTGACCGAGCACGCGACCGTCGTCGGAGGCCTGCTCGAGAAGCTCGCGCGCCTTCTCCGGCGTCATCTCGTCGGGCGCGATGTCGTCGTTGATGGTGGCCCGCCGAGGCGTGTCCGAGGACCCCTCTGAGGCCTCACCGGTGTCCGGGTCGACGCCCTGCGGGACGGTCTCCTCGACGTAGGGCCCGTAGCGGCCCACGCGCACGACGATGCCGTCGCCGATCGGGATGGTGGAGATCTCCCGGGCGTCGATCTCGCCGAGGTCCTCGACGAGCTGCTTGAGCCCCTGGTTGCTCTGCGGCAGGCCCTCACCGAAGTAGAAGCGCCGCAGCCAGGCGGCCCGCCCTTCGTCCCCGTTGGCGATCCGGTCGAGGTCCTCCTCCATGGAGGCGGTGAAGTCGTAGTCGACCAGCTCGGAGAAGTGCTCCTCGAGCAGCCGGGTCACGGCGAACGCCAGCCAGGTCGGGATGAGCGCCGAGCCCCGGGTGCGGACGTAGCCGCGGTCCTGGATGGTGCCGACCGTGCTGGCGTACGTCGACGGTCGGCCGATTCCCTTCTCCTCCATCGCCTTGACGAGAGTGGCCTCGGTGTAGCGCGGCGGTGGGCTGGTCTCGTGGCCGTCGGCCTCGGCGCGGACCACCGTCGTCGCGACACCCTCGGACAGCTTGGGCAGGCGCCGCTCCTCCTCGGCCTCGGCTGCCTTGCTGGCATGCTCCTCGTCGCGGCCCTCCTCGTAGGCGGCAAGGAAGCCACGGAACGTGATGACCGTGCCGGAGGCGCTGAACTCGACCACCCGACCGTCCTCCAGCGTGCCGCCGAGCTTGACCGTGGCGGTGGCCCCGCGCGCGTCGGCCATCTGCGAGGCCACGGTGCGCTTCCAGATCAGCTCGTAGAGCGCGAACTCGTCGCCACGCAGCTCACCGGCCACCTGCGCCGGGGTGCGGAACCGGTCGCCAGCGGGACGGATGGCCTCGTGCGCCTCCTGGGCGTTCTTGACCTTGCGCTCGTAGCGGCGGGGGGCGTCGGGGACGTAGTCGGCGCCGTAGAGGTCACGGGCCTGCTGACGTGCCGCGGTGAGCGCAGCCTCCGACAGCGTGGTGCTGTCGGTGCGCATGTAGGTGATGAAGCCGTTCTCGTAGAGCCGCTGGGCGACCCGCATGGCGTTCTTGGAGGACAGCCGCAGCTTGCGCGAGGCCTCCTGCTGGAGGGTGCTGGTGGTGAAGGGTGCGCTCGGGCGGCGGGTGTACGGCTTCTCCTGGACGCCGGTCACGCGGACCTGGGCCTCGAGCACCTGCGCCGCGATGGAGTGGGCCGTCTGCTCGTCGAGGTGCACGACGCCCTTGGACTTCAGCGTCCCGTCGTCGGCGAAGTCGCGGCCGGAGGCGACGCGGTCGCCGTCGACCGTACTCAGCCGGGCGGTGAACTGGTTGGACGCACCGTCAGGGGTGAAGTCGCCCTCCACGTCCCAGTAGGTCGCGCGGACGAACGCCATCCGCTCGCGCTCCCGCTCCACCACCATGCGGGTGGCGACGGACTGGACCCGGCCTGCGGACAGGCCGGCCTTGACCTTGCGCCACAGCACCGGGCTCACCTCGTAGCCGTAGAGGCGGTCCAGGATGCGGCGGGTCTCCTGCGCATCCACCAGCGCGGTGTCGAGGTCGCGAGTGGCCTCGGCCGCCCGCCGGATCGCCTCGCGGGTGATCTCGTGGAACACCATCCGCTTGACCGGGACCTTGGGCTGCAGCACCTCGAGCAGGTGCCAGGCGATCGCCTCGCCCTCGCGGTCCTCGTCGGTGGCGAGGTAGAGCTCGTCGGCGCCCTTGAGCAGCCGCTTGAGCTCTGACACCTTCTTCTTCTTGTCCGAGTCCACGACGTAGTACGCCTCGAAGTCGTTGTCGACGTCCACGCCGAAGCGCCCGAACGGGCCCTTCTTGATCTCCGCCGGCATCTCCGACGGTGTCGGGATGTCGCGGATGTGGCCGACCGACGCCTCGACGTCGTAGTCGCTTCCCAGGTACCCCCCGATCGTCTTCGCCTTGGCCGGCGACTCGACGATGACGAGCTTGCGCCCCGTGCTCACAGATCAGACCTCAGTTCCTGTCCCACGTGCAGCGGATTCGTCGCTGCTCCGACGTGGTGACCCGATGACGGTATCCGAGGCCGTCAAGTTCACGACGACGGGCCCGCGTTCGGCACGCCGCCCTGCGCCGCCGATCCCCGACTCGCGCGGCTCATCGCGACACCCGCGCTGTTCTCGTCCAACCGCGCTGTTGCAGCAGCGCGGCTCGTCGGGAACGACGCGGGTGTGAGGTGCCATGGGCGTGCGGTGACCTCCGGGCGGGAGGCGCCAACGCGGCATACCAAGACTCAGTAGTTGAATGTTCAAGCAAACTGGCGTATGCTGTGCGCATGAGTGAGACGTCCGAGACCACCCGCCAGCCGGTGCTGTACCTCAGCCACGGCGCGCCCCCGCTGGCCGACGACCCCGTGTGGACCCGCCAGCTGGGCGACTGGTCCACGAGGTTCGGCAAGCCCGCCAACATCCTCATGGTCTCCGCCCACTGGGAGGAGGCGCCGCTGTCGCTGTCGGCCACCTCCGGTGATGTGCCGCTCGTCTACGACTTCTGGGGCTTCCCGCGCAAGTACTACGAGGTCGAGTACCGCGCCCCCGGCGCACCGCAGCTGGCCGCCTCGGTCGAGAAGCTCATGCACTCCTCCGAGACCCCCGTGCACCGCGACGAGACCCGCGGGCTGGACCACGGCGCCTACGTCCCGCTGGTGGAGATGTACCCGGACGCCGACATCCCGGTGCTGCAGATGTCGATGCCGACGCTCGACCCGCGCCAGCTCTTCGAGCTGGGGCGCAAGCTGGCCCCGCTGCGCGACGAGGGCACCCTGATCGTCGGATCGGGGTTCACCACGCACAACCTGCGCTGGTTCAATCCGGCTGCGGGTCCGGACGGGCAGCCGCCCCGGGCGTCGGAGGAGTTCGACAACTGGGCCGCGGAGGCGCTCGAGCGCCAGGACGTCGACGCCATCCTCGACTTCATGCACAAGGCTCCCGCCGCGCACGAGGCGCACCCCCGCACCGAGCACTGGGCGCCGCTCTACGTCAGCCTCGGCGCAGCGCACGAGTCGGGCTCGCTCGACAACGAGAGCATCATCGACGGCTTCTGGTTCGGCCTGAGCAAACGCTCCTGGCAGTTCGCCTGACGCCTGCGTCCCTCCGAGGTTGAGTGCCTGAGGCTGGTCCCTGGGCCCCTCTCCGGCACTCAACCTCGCTATGAGCTGCGCTGGTTACCGGCACCCACTGACGGGTATGCCGCGGAGGC
>JAICSZ010000182.1 GCA_025936615.1 Pedococcus sp.
AACAAGGGCATCCACGCCTACTTCATGCCGCACGACGAGTGGCCGGAGTTCGGCCAGTGCGTCCACAAGGTGGCGCGCGACTCGGCAACGCCCACCAGGCTCTACGCGCAGAACCACCGCGGCGTCTACCGGTCCGACGACGACGGCCTCACGTGGACCTCGATCGAGGACGGACTGCCCACGAACTTCGGCATGACCGCCGTGACGCACCCCACCAAGGGCGACACGGTCTGGCTGGTGCCGATCGCCTCCGACGGGGAGCGCATCCCGCCCGCAGCGCAGCTGCAGCTGCAGCGCTCCTCCGACGCGGGCGAGACGTGGACCACCCAGGCCGCGGGACTGCCGTCGCCGAGCTACACCAACGTCCTGCGCGACGCGGCCGGCACCGACACCCACGAGCAGACCGGCTTCTACTTCGGCACCCGCAACGGCGAGGTCTACGCCACGACGGACGAGGGTGAGACCTTCACGCGAGTGGCTGAGCAGCTGCCCGACGTCCTGTGCGTCCGGGCGGTGACCCTGCCGTGACCGCCCGGGTGGTGCTGCCCGGCCTGCTGCGCGACCTCGCCGACGGCGCGGCCGAGCTGCCGGTCGAGCTGGCCCAGGACGCACCGTTGGCGGAGGTGCTCGACCAGGCGTTCGGACCGTGGCCGATCCTGGCCAGCCGGGTGCGGGACGAGCGCGGCGAGATCCGTCGCCATGTCAACGTCTTCGTCGACGGCGAGGACGCCAAGCGCGCAGCCGGGGTGCGGACCCCGGTCTCGCCGGCGTCGACCGTCCACGTCGTCAACGCCGTCTCGGGCGGCTGACCAGAGGCCGGCGCGCGTGGGTCTCGTGCCATCTGGCTGAGGTGCCGGCGCTCCTCGTCGCGCGTTTGCGTCCGCGGAGCTGCCCCGCCGGTGGGCAGGCTCCCAGACGCAAGCAGTCGTCAGGCGGACCAGACGCCCTCGTCCCACGCCCGCCTGAGCAGGGCCAGGTGCGGCTCGAGGTCCAGCCCCCGCTCGGCGAGCCACGCGTCGTCCCGGTACGTCCCGGCATACCGCTCCGCCCCGTCGCACAGGAGTGACACGATGCTGCCGCGCTCGCCCTGCTCGGCCATCTCGCACGCAAGACGCAGCACGCCGTACAGGTTCGTGCCGGTGGAGCCCCCGCCGCGCAGCCCGGTCCGCTGCGTCAGGAACCGCATCGCGGCCACCGACCCCGCGTCGGGGACGAGCATCATCCGGTCCACCACGCTGGGTATGAAGCTGGGCTCCACCCGCGGCCGGCCGATGCCCTCGATCCGCGAGCCGCAGGCCGCGGCCACCCCTGCGCCGTCGCCGCGGAAGTGCGGCAGGAAGGCGGAGTTCTCCGGGTCGACGACGCACACCTGGCTGGCCAGCCCCCGGTAGCGGACGTACCGGCCGATGGTGGCGCTGGTGCCGCCGGTTCCGGCGCCGGTCACGACCCACCGGGGGACCGGGTGCCGCTCCCGTGCCATCTGCTCGAACACCGACTCGGCGATGTTGTTGTTCCCCCGCCAGTCGGTCGCGCGCTCCGCGTAGGTGAACTGGTCGAGGTAGTGCCCGTCGAGGTCCTGCGCGAGCTGCCTCGCCACGTCGTAGATCCCCGCGGCGTCGTCGACCAGGTGGCACCGCCCGCCCTCACGCTCGATGAGGGCGACCTTCTCCGGGCTGGTGGAGCGCGGCATGACGGCGATGAACGGCAGCTCGAGCATGCGCGCGAAGTACGCCTCGCTGACCGCCGTCGAGCCGCTCGACGCCTCGATGACGGTGGTGCCGGCGTGCAGCTCGCCGTTGCACAGGGCGTAGAGGAACAGCGAGCGGGCGAGGCGGTGCTTGAGGCTGCCGGTGGGGTGGGTGGACTCGTCCTTGAGGTAGACGTCGACCCCCGGGAGGCCCGGCACGGGCACGTGGACGAGGTGGGTGTCGGCGCTGCGGTTCGCGTCGGCCTGGATGCGGCGCACCGCCTCGTCGAGCCAGGCCCGGTCGGCCGGGCGGTCGGGGCGGGCGTCGATGAGTGCAGGCCCGTCGGGCATGGCGGTGGTCCTTCACGCGCAGGACGGGTATGCCGCGGCCGCCGGCGCGCAGCCCGGGTCACCTCGTCGTGGTGCTCGCCACCGTACCCGTCGTAGAGTTCCTGCTTACGGCTGCTCTGGTGAGGTGGTACATGGGTGCTCCCGACGACCGGGTCGCGCAGTTCCACGAGCTGCACTCCCGGGGCTGCTTCGTGATGCCGAACCCGTGGGACGTGGGCAGCGCCCGGGCGCTGCAGGACCTGGGCTTTGCGGCGCTGGCCACCACGAGTGCCGGGTTCGCGTGGAGCCTTGGCCGCACCGACAGCCAGGTCGGCCTCGAGCAGGTGCTGACACACCTGCGCGTGGTCGTGGAGGCCGTCGACGTCCCCGTGAACGCAGACTTCGAGGGCGGCTACGCGGTCGAGCCCGACGACGTCGCGGCGAACGTGCGGCTGGCGGTCGCGACGGGGGTCGCGGGGCTCTCGATCGAGGACTTCTCGGGCGACCCGGACGAGCCGCTCTTCGACCTCGACCTGGCCGTTTCCCGCATCGCCGCTGCGCGGCAGGCGATCGACGAGAGCGGCACGGGCGTCCTGCTCACCGGGCGCTCCGAGGGCTTCGTGCACGGGCGACCCGACCTCGAGGACACGATCCGGCGGCTGCGCGCCTACGCAGAGGCAGGTGCGGACTGCCTCTACGCCCCACGGATCGGCTCCGCCGACCAGGTGGCGGCCGTCGTCTCGGCCGTGGCGCCCAAGCCGGTGAACCTCCTGGTCAACGCACCCTTCACGACGGTCGCGGAGGCGGCAGCGCTCGGCGTGCGCCGGATCAGCGTGGGCGGCACGCTGGCCCGAACCGCCTGGGGGGGCTTCCTCCAGGCGGCGCAGGAGATCGCCGACACGGGAACGTTCACCCACTTCGAGGGCCTGCCCGACGTCGAGGGGATGCTCGGGAGCTGACTGGGCTGTCCGGAGCCGGCGATCGGGTGGATCCTGTGTGCATGACCCTCGCCAGCGATGACAAGGTGCTCATCCTGTTCCGGCACGCCAAGGCCGAACAGGTCCTCGGCAAGCCCGACCACGAGCGCGAGCTCACCGGGCGGGGCAAGCGTGACGCGAAGGCGGCGGGGCGCTGGCTGCACGAGCACGAGCTGGGTGCCGAGCTGGTGCTGTGCTCCGACTCGACCCGGACCCGGCAGACCTGGGCGGCCGCCGTGG
Organism: Pedococcus sp.; assembly: GCA_025936615.1. The sequence goes on from JAICSZ010000182.1 coordinate 3,235, forward strand.
ACGGCGGCGCGTGCGGGGAGAGCGTGGAGTACGAGCACGCCATCTACTCGGGGAGCGCCGAGGGTGTCCTGCAGGCCGTGCGCGAGCAGGGTGGTGAGGCGCAGGTGGTGGTCGTGGTCGGGCACAACCCGACGATGGCGCTGCTCGCCAGTGGGCTGGCCGACGGGGACGGCTCGACGCAGGCGCACGAGTGCCTGGCCGACGGCTTCCCGACGTCCTCGCTCGCGGTGCTGCGCTTCGCCGGCGACTGGCACGCCCTCGACCTCGGGACGGCAGCCCTCGAGCGCTGCCACACCGCGCGAGGGTGACCGCGACGCGAGGGTGACCACGCGGCATACCCGTCCTCTTGCGCGCTGAGACCGGCGTCCCACCCACTGGACCTCAGTCCTAGACTGCGCTCCATGACGAGCACCCAGCCCGGGACCACTGACGGCGTCGACATCAAGCCCCGGAGCCGCGACGTCACCGACGGGCTCGAGAAGGCCGCAGCGCGCGGCATGCTGCGAGCCGTCGGCATGGGCGACGAGGACTTCGCCAAGTCGCAGATCGGGATCGCCAGCTCGTGGAACGAGATCACGCCGTGCAACCTCTCGCTCGACCGGCTGGCCAAGGCGGCCAAGGACGGCGTCCACGCGGCAGGTGGGTACCCCCTCGAGTTCGGGACCATCTCGGTCTCCGACGGCATCTCGATGGGTCACGAGGGCATGCACTTCTCGCTGGTCAGCCGCGAGATCATCGCCGACTCCGTCGAGACGGTGATGAGCGCCGAGCGGCTGGACGGGTCGGTGCTGCTCGCAGGGTGCGACAAGTCCCTCCCGGGGATGCTGATGGCCGCAGCCCGGCTCGACCTGGCCTCGGTCTTCCTCTATGCCGGGACGATCCTCCCCGGGGTCGCCAAGCTGTCCGACGGCACGGAGAAGGAGGTCACCATCATCGACGCGTTCGAGGCGGTGGGCGCCTGTGCCGCGGGCACGATGTCACGCGAGGACGTCGACGCCATCGAGCGCGCGATCTGCCCGGGTGAGGGCGCGTGTGGCGGCTTCTACACCGCCAACACCATGGCCGCCGTCGCCGAGGCCCTGGGCATGTCCCTGCCGGGGTCCGCGGCACCGCCCGCGACCGACCGTCGCCGCGACGCCTACGCGCGACGGTCGGGGGAGGCGGTGGTCACGTTGCTGCGCAAGGGGATCACCGCACGGCAGATCCTGACCAAGGAGGCCTTCGAGAACGCCATCGCGGTGGTCATGGCGTTCGGCGGCTCGACCAACGCGGTGCTGCACCTGCTCGCCATCGCGCACGAGGCCGACGTGGACCTGGGCATCGGTGACTTCCAGCGGATCGGCCGCAAGGTCCCGCACCTGGCCGACGTCAAGCCGTTCGGGCAGTTCGTCATGAAGGACATCGACCACATCGGCGGCATCCCGGTCGTCATGAAGACCCTCCTCGAGGCCGGGCTCTTCCACGGCGACTGCCTGACCGTCACGGGCAGGACGATGGCCGAGAACCTCGACGAGCTCGCCCCGCCGCACATCGACGGGCGGGTTATCCGTGAGATGTCGCAGCCCATCCACCAGACCGGAGGGCTGACGATCCTCACCGGCTCATTGGCCCCGGAGGGTGCGGTGGTGAAGTCGGCCGGCTTCGACGAGTCGGTGTTCGAGGGGACGGCTCGGGTGTTCGACGGCGAGCGCGCGGCCATGGACGCGGTGTCGCGGGGCTCGCTCGAGGCCGGTGACGTGGTGGTGATCCGCTACGAGGGACCCAAGGGCGGCCCGGGGATGCGCGAGATGCTCGCGGTCACCGGTGCCATCAAGGGGGCGGGGCTCGGCAAGGACGTGCTGCTGCTCACCGACGGGCGCTTCTCCGGAGGCACCACCGGGCTGTGCGTCGGGCACGTCGCGCCGGAGGCCGTCGACGAGGGCCCCATCGCCTACGTGCAGGACGGCGA
>JAICSZ010000243.1 GCA_025936615.1 Pedococcus sp.
ACCAGGGTGTTGCGGACGTGCAGGGCGATGCCGAGCTGGAGGACGGCGACGAACACCAGGGACACGAGCGCCGACACCATGGCGAAGTCGGCGACGGCCGAGCCGTCCTCACGCCGCTCGCGTCCAGGTGAGGTCGGAGCCAAACCTCAGGCCCCGTTGACCCGGTCCATGGCGCGCTGGAACATCGCGGTGAGCTGGTCCTGCGCCACGCCCCAGAGGATCGCCACCAGCCCGGCCGTCATCAGGGTGATCATCACCCAGCCCGGGACGTCACCCCGTTCGGCTCGCCGCAGCCGCGGCACCATTGCGTGCCTGGCACGGATGGTCGTCCTCAGCAGTCGTGTCGTCATCGGGTTTCCTCTCGTCGGTGCTGCTGTCACATGGAGAACTGCAAGAAGGCGAAGCCGGGGTAGATCGCGAACAGGACGGTGATCGGCAGGACCATGAAGACGACCGGGAGCATCATCGCGATCTCCTTCTTTCCGCCTGCCTCCATCACCGCGCGCCGTCCCTCCTCGCGGACGTCCTGGGCCTGGGCGCGCAGCACCTCGGCGAGCGGCGTCCCCCGCTCGACCGCGATGACCATGCCGTCGACGAACCTGGTCAGGCTCACCAGCCCGGTGCGGTCGGCCAGCCCCTGGAGGGCGGTCTGCAGGTTGGCGCCGGCGCGTGCGTCGGCGAGGCAGCGGCCGAGCTCGGTGGCGAGCTCGCCCCGGGAGAGCCGGCAGACCCGCTCGAGGGCTCCCACCGCGCCTTCGCCTGCGCCCACGGCGAGCGCCAGCAGCTCGGCCACGGTGGGGAACTCCGCCAGCATGCGCTGCTCCCGCCTGCTCGCCTCACGGCTGAGCCACTGGTCGCGGGCGACAACGCCCATCCCTGCGCCGACGAGCGTGATGACCACGGCGGGCAGGACGGAGCCGCCACGACCGAGCCACATGAGCACACCGACCACCAGGCCGACGACGGTGCCAACCGCTCCCCAAAGGACCTGCTCGGCACGGAACCGCTCGACATCCGGCGCCTTGCCGGCGCGCAGGAGACGTCGTCGCACCGAGGCGGCACCACCGAGCACCCGCTCGATCCGCGCGGCCAGGTCGGACACCACCGGTCGGGCCAGCACCCCGAAGACGGTGGGGACGCCGGTGGTTCGGGCCTCCAGCAGGCGCGAGGGCCGGGGTGCGTCGCGGAGGTAGGGGTGCACACGGTCACTGAGGGTCGCCCTGCGGTTGCGCGGCAGGCGGGCCCAGACGAGCAGCAGACCGAGGCCGACAGCCAGGCCCAGCGCCGCCCCTGCGAGGGACACCGGAGCACTCCCTAGGTCAACGCCCGCCACCTGCCCCAGCCGCCCCGTCACCATTTGCACGCTCACCTCAGCACCCGCTCGTCCTCGGGGAGCCGACCGAGCCGCACCATGATCCGGTACGCAGCCAGCGAGACGCCGGCACCGAACAGCAGCACCATGACGCCGGTGCCAGTGCGGTAGGCCTGGATCGACTCGGGGCGCGTCGACAGCATGGCGAGCACGATCCACGGCGCCGCGACGGCCAGTCGCGCGGCGTTGACGGTCCAGCCCTGCCGGGTCTCGAGCTCGGCGCGCGTGCGGCTGTCCTCGCGCAGGAATGCGGAGAGCGTCCGCAGCAGGCGGCCGAGGTCGCTGCCGCCCACCTCCCGGGCGATGCGCAGCGACTCGACGAGCCGGTCCCCCACCGGGTCGCTCAGCCGGGACTTGAGCCGGTCGAGGCTGTCGTGGAAACGGCCCGTGGCGCGGTAGTCCTCGGCGAACTCGCGGAACGCCGGACGCAGCTCCTCGGGACCACGCCGCCCGAGCTGGGCCAGCGCCTCGGGAAGAGCCAGACCGGCTCGCACCCCGGAGGCGATGTTGTCGACCGCGTCCGGCCACAGGTCTCGCAGGCTGGCCCGACGCCGTCTGGCTCGCATCCGCACCAGGGCGAGGGGCGCATAGCCCGCCATGGCGCCGAAGCACAGGCCCACCGGTAGCACCTGCGTCGTGGCGTAGACCAGCAGCGTCACGAGCACCAGGCCGATGACGCACGCGCTCAGCAGCACTCGCGGGCCAGTGGACTCGTAGCCGGCCTGGACGAGCTCGTCGCGCAACCGGTCGGTCAGCGTCGTGCGCCGTGCCCCCTGCCGCCGGGGGCCGGGCACCCAGGCCGACCACCAGGTGCAGAACACGCCGCACCCCAGCAGGAGACCGAGCAGGATTCCCAGCACGGCTACTCCTGGGCCAACAGGGCCGCGACGTCGTACCCGGCGCGGCGGAACCGCTCTGGGTGCGGAGGGAAGCCGTCGGCCCGTCGCAGCACGCCGTCCCGCTGGAAGAACAGGTCGGCCACCTCGATGACGTCGCCCTCGACGCGACCGGGGACGGCAGCGATCTCGCGGACCCTGCGGACCCCGTCGTGCTCGAGCGCGCAGTGCACGACCAGGTCTACCGAGCTCGCGACGGTCGGCACCACGAACCGGCTGCCGACGTTCTCACCGGCCAGCAGCGGCAGTGTGCACATCTTGACGATGGCCTCGCGGGCGCTGTTGGCGTGCACCGTGCACATGCCCGGGAGCCCGGAGTTGAGGGCGATCAGCAGGTCGAGGCTCTCGGCCTGGCGCACCTCCCCGACGATGATCCGCGAAGGCCGCATCCGCAACGCCTCCTTGACCAGCCGGCGCAGCGGCACCTCGCCGGTGCCCTCGAGGCTGGGCTGGCGGCACTGCATCGAGGCCACGTCGCGCAGCGGGATCTTGAGCTCGAAGACCTCCTCGCAGGTCACCACGCGCTCGCGTGGCGGGATCGCGGCGCTGAGGCAGTTCAGCAGTGTGGTCTTGCCTGCCTGTGTCCCGCCGGCGACCAGGATGTTGAGGCCGGCAGCAACCGCTGCGCTGAGGAAGGTCGCCGCCTGCCTGGTCAGCGTCCCGAGCCCGACGAGGTCGTCGAGGTGGGAGGCACGGACCACGAACTTGCGGATGTTGATGTTCCAGTGGGTGCGGGTGATGTCCGGGATGACGACGTGCAACCGGGAGCCGTCTGGAAGGACGGCGTCGACGAACGGCGAGCTGAGGTCAACTCGCCGACCGCTCGTCTTGAGCATGCGCTCGACCAGGTCGCGCACCTCGTCGGCGGTGAGGATCGTCGTCGTCAGCTCCGCGACGCCACCCCGGGCCACGAACACCTTGGACGGCTCGTTGATCCAGATCTCCTCGATCTGCGGGTCGTCGAAGTACCGCTGCAACGGGCCGAACCCCGCCACCGCGTCGATGACCGACTTCACGGCGTCCTCGACGTTGGGCAGGGTGGGCAGGCCGCCGTGCAGCGAGCGCTCGTCGTAGTCGGTGACGGCGTCGCGGACCAGCCGGTCGAGCTCGCGGGTGTCCCGGGCGGGGTCGAGGCCCGAGCGCCGGATCAGCTCACGAACCTCGGTCTCGACGGTGCCGACTGCGTCCACGTCACCCTCCCCCGATCGCCGCGGGCCGCGGCGCCCAGTCATCTCATTTCGGACGTGCGCCGCATACTAGGGCGATTTGGCAGGAGCTGCTCATCGTCGTCCACAGGTGTGGATAACTCGGCTGTCGCCTGTCGCGACCGACCTAGCCTCATGGCATGCGACTGCGCCTGACCGTGGCCGTGCCCGCGCCTACGGGTGACCGCCCTCCCGCCGCCAACGCGCCTGTCCTGCACGAGGTGGAGGTCGAGGCGGCCCCGGGAGCCACCGTGCACGAGCTCGTCGACGCCCTGGCGGAGCCCCTCGGGGTGCCCGGCACGGGGCTCCGGTCGCGGCAGACCGCTGTGCGCCCCGACGCCCTCGTCGGGCTGGCCCCACTCGTCGACGGGGCTGCGCTGACACTCCTCGACCGCCAGCCAGGGACCGAACCGGAGCTGGCGACCACCAGGGACGGAACCCCCCTCGCGCTCGCGGTGACGCACGGCCCCGACGCCGGCCGGCGCGTGCCCCTGCCGCCCGGGCGTCTCACTTTGGGTCGCTCGGGCAGGGCGGGCCTGCAGCTGGAGGACGCACGCCTGTCGCGGCTGCACGCCGCGGTCGAGACCGGACCGGACGGCATACGCGTCGCCGACCTCGGGTCCACCAACGGGATCCGGATGGGCGAACAGATGGTGGGCGCGAAACCCGTCCTGCTCCCCTCGGGCGCGGTCGTCGCCCTGGGCGACACGCGGATCGAGGTGCGCGCGACGGGTGCGGTTCCCGCCGCCTCGACGGCCCGCCCAGACGGGACCCGGGTGGTGAACCGCCGTCCGCGCGCCACCACCGCCGCGGCCCCGCCCGCGATCGCGCTCCCCGCGCCACCGGAGCCGCCGCACCGGGCACGCATCCCGTGGGTGGCGATGGCGGTGCCGATCCCGGTCGCCGGCGCGCTGGCAATGTTCCTCGGCCCCACCATGCTGGCCTTCGCCCTGATGAGCCCCCTCCTGCTGGCCGGCGCCGCGATTGGTGACCGCCTGGGCA
>JAICSZ010000502.1 GCA_025936615.1 Pedococcus sp.
CGGCCCACCGCGGCCCACCGCCCGGTGCGCAGCGCCAGCAGGGCCAGGGCGACCAGGAGCAGCACGGGATAGGTGCGGGCGGTGACCGCAAGGCCGAGGAACACCCCCGCCAGTGCCGGTCTGCGTCGCGCCCACGCCCAGATGCCGGCGGCAACCAGGGCCACGCCGAGCACGTCGGCCGACACCAGTCCGCTGAGCAGCAGCACCGGGCTGAGCGCCAGTGCGGCGGCGTCGGCGACGTGCCGTGGACGGGAGGCGGCGGTCAGCCAGACCATCGCGACGACGAGGACGGTGGCGAGCACCGCCCACAGGCCGAAGTACCACCGGGTCTGGTCGAGGAACGACCCGTCGGGCACCAACCCGCCGAGCAGCGCCATCACCGAACCGGTCAGGACCGGGTGGTCGGTGCGCGCCCCCCCGCCGCTGACGAAGGAGGCGAGGCCATCGTGGAGGCTACCCAGCTGGTAGAGCGCAGGCAGGTCGGAGAAGCAGGCGTGCCAGAACTGGTCCGAGCCGGCCCAGCCCTTCTGGATGCAGTGCGAACGCTCGAGCACCCCGGCGGCCATGGTTCCCACGGCGGCGAAGAGCAACGGGACGACCGTCACTGCCCACGAGGCGGCGCGCGCAGAGGCGTGCCGGCCGAGTGGCCCGCCCACCACCGCGAGCGACCTCGCCGGGAGGACGTCCGACTCCCGGCTCATCGGCCCCGGAAGCAGGGTCGGCGAGACGGTCCTGCGGATCTCGTTCCACCTGGGTGGGATGCCTGCACGTTCACCTCACTGCCACCTCACGGCGACGACGACGACGAGGACGAGCCGCCTCCCCCGATGGGGATGGTGATCGTCGGTGACGGCTTGCCGGTGCCGTTGGTCTTGGACGACGAAGTGCTCGACGGCGTCGTAGTGGTCGTCGTCGGCGGCGTGGTCGTCGTGGTCGTCGTGGTGGTGCTCGTCGACGTGGTGCTCGACGACGTCGTGGTCGGCGGCGGCGTGAAGACCTTGTCGTCGCCCACGCCGACCCGCTTCGGGAAGTCGAGGACCTTCTGGCCCTTCAGGGCCGCAGTCATGAAGTCGGTCCAGATGCGCACCGGCACCGTGCCACCGGTGAGCTCACCGACGCCGGGCACGGAGTTCATGGACAGCTGCTGACCGTTCTTGCCGGTGCTGTAGATGCCCACCGCCGCTGCCAGCTGCGGGGTGAAGCCGTCGAACCAGGCCGACTTGTTGTCGGTCGTGGTCCCCGTCTTGCCCGCGGCCGGACGGCCGAGGGCGCGAGCAAACCCGGCGGTGCCGTCCTTGATCGGCTGCTCCATGGCATCGATGGTGTCGGCCATGACGTCCTTGTCGAAGACACCCTTCTTGGCCGGCTTCGCCCTGTAGTTCAGGTCGCCGGGGCCGCCCTTGACGCTGCGGATGTAGTACGGCGTCACCCGCTGGCCCTGGGCGGCGATCGTTGCGTAGGCGTTGGCCATGTCGATGACCGACTCGTCAGCGGTGCCGAAGACGTTGGCGTAGTTGGCGTTCTGGTCCTTCGCGGGCAACCCGGCGGCGACGGCAGCGTCCTTGGTCTTGGCCGGGCCGACCTTGATGTTGAGGGGCGCGTAGACCGTGTTGACCGAGTGCCCGGTCGCGGTGCGCAGGTCGATGTTGCCGAACTGCTCGTTGGCGAAGTTGCTCACCTTGCCGGTGGGGTTGTCCTTGCCCTTGAACTCGGGGAAGTACTGCGGGCTGTA
>JAICSZ010000439.1 GCA_025936615.1 Pedococcus sp.
CCTGAGCCCGCAGCAGCAGCAGCTCCTGCTCGCGATCCGCGGCCACTCCGGCCCCGTGTCCCCCAGCATCAGCGAGCTGGCCGAGTGCCTGCTCATCCGCCAGCACAGCGCCGGTGAGCTCGTCAACCGCGTGGAGGCGGCGGGCCTGGTCCACCGGGAGCCGGACCGCACCGACCAGCGGGTGACCCGGGTGACGCTCACCGACCTGGGTCGCGAGCTGATCGAGAGCCTCTCGGAGGCGCACCTCAGCGAGCTCAACCGGGTGGCCGCCCAGATCCACATCTCCGAGGAGGTCCTGGAGCAGCTCTCGGTCGATTTCTCGCAGTATTTCTCCGACAACGTGCATGACCCCCAGGGCAGCGGGTAGGGCGGTTCGTCACTAGAATGCCTCGTGACCCGATGCTTTTGGTGTCGGGGCGACGGCGAACCCCCTGCGAGGTTGCGACATGGATCTTCTCGAGAACGTGCACAGCCCGGCGGCCCTTCGACGGCTCACGCCCGACGAGCTCGACGGCCTTGCCGGCGAGCTGCGGGAGTTCCTGCTGTCGACGGTGTGCCGCACCGGCGGCCACCTCGGGTCCAACCTCGGGGTCGTCGAGCTGACCCTGGCGCTGCACCGGGTCTTCGACTCGCCCACCGTGCCGATCGTCTTCGACACCGGTCACCAGGCCTACGTCCACAAGATCCTGACCGGCCGCCGCGAGGGCTTCGCCCGGCTGCGCGCCGCCGGTGGCCTGTCGGGCTACCCCAACCGGGACGAGTCCCGGCACGACCTGGTCGAGAACTCGCACGCCTCCACCGCGCTGTCCTACGCCGACGGCCTGAGCAGGGCCTTCGCCATCGACGGGCGCGCCGACGGCACGGTGGTGGCCGTCGTGGGCGACGGGGCGATGACCGGCGGGCTGGCGTGGGAGGCGCTGAACAACCTCGGCTCCTCCGGGCGCCACGTGGTGGTGGTCCTCAACGACAACGGCTGCTCCTACTCGCCCACCGTGGGAGGTCTCGGGCGCCACCTGCGCAGCCTGCACTCCACCGAGGGGTATGCCGCGGTGCAGCGGCTGCTCGGCGGCGACGCGCCGGTGCCCGACGGCGCCGCCCCCAGGGAAGGCCGGGCACCGGCCAACTTCTTCGAGCACCTCGGCCTGACCTACCTCGGTCCGGTCGACGGCCACGACATCGCCGCCGTGGAGAGCGCCCTGCAGCAGGCGGCGGCCACCGACGGCCCCGTCGTCGTGCACGTGCGCACGATCAAGGGCCACGGCTATGCGCCCGCCGAGCTCGACGAGGCGGACCACCTGCACACCGTGGGCATCGTCGACCGGGTCACCGGCCGGCCGCCGACGGCGCCGTCGGGGACCTGGACCGATGCCTTCGCGGACTCACTGGTGGAGCTGGGCAACAGCCGCCCCGACCTGGTCGCGGTCAGCGCCGCGATGCTCGGCCCCACCGGCCTGCAGCGGTTCGCCGACCGGTTCCCGCAGCGCTGCTTCGACGTGGGCATCGCCGAGCAGCACGCGCTCACCTCCGCCGCCGGGATGGCGATGGGGGGCAAGCACCCCGTGGTCGCCCTGTACGCGACCTTCGCGAACCGCGCCTTCGACCAGACCCTGCTCGACGTGGGGCTGCACGGGCTGCCGGTCACCCTCGTCCTCGACCGTGCCGGAGTGACCGGCCCCGACGGCGCCAGCCACCACGGCATGTGGGACCTCGCCATGCTCGGCATCGTGCCCGGCATGCGCATCGCCGCGCCCCGCGACGCCGCGACCCTCACCGAGGAGCTCGCCGAGGCGGTGGACTCCCCCGGGCCGACAGCGCTGCGGTTCCCCAAGGCCGAGCTCGGCGTCGCCGTGCCCGCCGTACGACGGACCGGCGGCGTGGACGTGCTGCGCGACGTGCCCCGGCCCGACGTGCTCATCGTCGCCGTGGGCGTGATGGCGGCCCCCGCGCTGGAGGCCGCCGAGCGGCTCGCCGTGGACGGCATCGACTGCACGGTCGTCGACCCCCGGTGGGTCCTGCCCGTGCCGCCGGCACTGCTGACCCTGACCTCCGGGGCCGGCCTGGTCGTCACCGTGGAGGACGGGGTCCGGGCCGGAGGCGCCGGCTCCCGGATCGCGCTCGAGGCCGCCGAGCACTGCCCGGGCCTCGCGGTGCGCTGCCTCGGGCTTCCCGACGAGTACCTCCCCCACGGCAAGCGCTCGGACATCCTGGCGGCCCACGGCCTCGACGCGGACGGCATTGTGGCCACCGTGCGGGCCGCGGCACGTCGGCTGCCCGGTCCCCGCCTGGCGCTGGTCCCGGAGCAGGGCGAGCGCGTCGTCAGAGTCAGGTCGCGATGACCGCTCCCGACGTCGACGAGAAGGCGGCCGCGGCGACGACGCCCGGCCAGAGCGCGGCCCCGGACAAGATCACCGGGGAGAACTTCCCCGTCACGCTGCGGGTGCTGCCCG
>JAICSZ010000401.1 GCA_025936615.1 Pedococcus sp.
CGTGGTGTCGCCGAGCGGGATGTCCTTGAACAGGATGTCCATGTCGTCGGCCGAGTCGATGGCGACACCGCAGTGCCCGACCTCGCCGAGGCTCATCGGGTCGTCGGAGTCGCGGCCCATCAGGGTGGGCATGTCGAACGCGACGGACAGCCCGCCACCGCCACGCCCGAGGATCATCTTGTAGCGCTCGTTGGTCTGCACCGCGTTTCCGAACCCGGCGAACTGGCGGATCGTCCAGGTGCGGCCGCGGTAGCCCGTGGGGTAGAGGCCGCGCGTGAAGGGAAACTCCCCCGGCCAGCCGATCGACTCGGGGACCTCGGACCCGTCGGCCGGGCCGTAGACCGGCTCCACGTGCATCTGCGAGAGCGTGGTGAAGTCGGCGTCGCGCACCTGGCCCTTGGCCCGGGCGGCGTCGTAGCGGGCCTGCCAGCGGGCAGCGCCCTCGCTCGTCGGGGTGGTGGGCTGGGCTGCGCGGTCATCGGCCATGCCGGCCAATTTACTAGGACGTCCTACTAATCGCCAACCCGCCAGCCGGCTGCCCATGGCAAAACGGCGGTTGCGTGCGCAAAACGGCAACCATGACCCCCGTTTCATGAGCGCAACCGCCGTTTTGCGGGAGGTGTGGTCGAGTGAAAAGCGGGTTCGTATGCCGCGTGGCCGGGTCAGGCGTCGAAGTCGTGGGCGCCGACGCGCACCTTGCGCAACAGCTCGAAGAGCTGCTCGTGCTCGGCGGCAGTGAGCATGTCGAGGCCGAACCGCAGCTGCACCAGGTCGGCGGTGGCCGCCTCCATGGCCTCGCGGCCGGCGGCGGTGATCACCGCCAGCGTCCCCCTGCCGTCGTCGGGGTTGGGCACCCGCTCGACGAAGCCCTGCGCGTCCAGGCGCTGCACGATGTTGGTGGCCGAGGTCGGGTGGACCATGAGCCGCTGCCCGATCTTGCTCATCCCCAGGCGCCCTTCGCGGCTGAAGGCCAGCAGGACCAGCGCCTCGTAGCGCGCGAACGTGAGCCCGTGACGTCCGACCACGGCGTCGAACTGGGTGAGCAGCAGCTGCTGGACCCGCATGATCGACGTGGCGCTCGCCATCGCCACCGACTGTGAGGACCGGCCCCAGCGGCGGACCCACAGCTGGTCTGCCCTGGTGATGGGGTCGAAGGCCAGGCGGAGCGGCGTGGGCACGCTGGCAGGGTAGCCGGGTTCTCAGCCGGGCAGGCGGACCGTCTCGAGCACGCCGTCGTCGAGGCGAAGCTCGCCGTCGGCCTCCTGCGCGGCCTCCGGGTCGTTGGTCGCCATCACCACGATCGCACCCCGGTGGGTCTGTGCCCTGAGCAGGGCCAGCACCCGCTCGCGGTTGTCGTGGTCCAGCTCCGAGGTCGGCTCGTCGGCCAGGAGCACGCGCCCCTGCAGTGCTAGCCCTCGTGCGACCGCCACCCGCTGCTGCTGCCCCCCTGAGAGCTCCTCCGCGAGGTGGCTGCCGGACTCGCCCAAGCCGACCGCCTCCAGGGCTTCGTGGGCGCGCCTGCGGACCTCCTCCGAGGGGATGCCGCGTGCCAACAGCGGCAGCTCGACGTTTTCCCGGGCGGTGAGCAGCACCGCCAGGGCGCTGCCCTGCGGGATCACCTCGATGCCGAGGCCCGCAGCCTGGGACCGCCCCGTGACCCGGTCCTCGCCGAGCACCACCGAACCCTCGGCCCGGACGGCGCCGGCGATGGCCCACAGCAGAGAGGACTTGCCCGCCCCGCTGTGCCCAGTGACCGCGATGAACTCGCCCGGGTAGGCCTGCAGGCTCGCGCGGTTGACGGCGACCGTGTCGGCGTAGCGCACCGTCACGTCGACGAGCTCCAGCGGTGGTGTCTCGACGTCGTCGACGGCCCGGTCCTGCACGAGCCCGATCCTCTCGCGCTCAGCCATGCTCGCCGCCACCGCCCTCGGGGACCAGCGTCCACACGCCGTCGACGTGGTGCACCCGCACCAGGGCACCCGGTGGGAAGGCGTCCACGGCCGCGGGTGGAAGGGGCAGGGACCCGTCGGCCGACACCACGGCATACTCCTCGCCTGCGCGGCCCTCGCCACCGACGCGGCCGTCGCGGATGGTGACCGTGCGCGGCAGCCGCGCAGCGACCTCCGGGTCGTGGGTGACCACGACAATGGTCGTGCCCCACTCGCGGTTGACCCGCGCCAATGCGTCCAGCACCACGTCGCGTGAGGTGTGGTGCAGCTGGCTGGTGGGCTCGTCGCCGAGCAGCAGCCCTGGGCGGCTGGCCAGGGCGACGCCGAGCGCCGCCAGCTGGAGCTGTCCCGGTGGGAGGCCGGCGAGCGGTTCGTTGGCCCGCTTGTCGAGGCCGACCAGCTCGAGCACCTCGCCGGCCATCGGCACGTCGCGGCCCGCGCGCCGGGCCGTGCGCTGGGCGAACTCGACGTTCTGGTGTGCCGTCAGGTAGGGCAGCAGGTTGCGGGACGCTCCTTGGAGGACGAGCCCGACGTCGGCTGCCCGGAACCTGTCCAGCTCCGGCTCGGTCATCGTCGACAGCTCGTGCTCGCCCACCAGGACCCGGCCGGCGCTCGGGCGCATCAGCCCCCCGAAGAGGGTGAGCAGGGTGGACTTGCCGGCGCCCGATGGTCCGAGCAGGCCGACCACCTCGCCCGCGTGGACCGTGAGGTCCACTCCTGACAGGGCAGCCACGTCATGGCCCTCGGCCCGGTAGATGTGGACCAGGCCGCGGGTCCGCACGGCGAGTCCAGTACTCAAAGTCGCTGCCACGCTCACAGTGCCTCCCCGCTGTGAGCTCCTCGGCGCTCC
>JAICSZ010000117.1 GCA_025936615.1 Pedococcus sp.
GAGTACGAGCCGCGGGGGTGCCCTCGTGGTGCAGCGTTCTCCTGGTACACCTACTCCCCCACCAGGGTCCGTTACCCGTACGTCCGGGGCGTCCTGCTCGAGATGTACCGCGAGGCCAAGCAGCGGCTCGGCGACCCGGTCCTCGCATGGGCCGACGTGGTGGACGACCCGGAGAAGGCGCTGCGCTACAAGTCGGCCCGCGGCAAGGGTGGGCTCGTGCGCGCCTCCTGGGGAGAGGCTGCGGAGATCGTCGCAGCGGCGAACGTGCACACGATCAAGAAGTGGGGCCCGGACCGGGTCGCCGGCTTCTCCCCGATCCCGGCGATGTCGATGGTGAGCCACGCCTCGGGCGCGCGCTTCACCTCGCTCATCGGCGGCTCGATGCTCTCCTTCTACGACTGGTACGCCGACCTGCCGGTCGCCTCGCCGCAGATCTGGGGCGACCAGACGGACGTGCCGGAGTCCGGCGACTGGTGGGACGCCGGCTACCTCGTGATGTGGGGCTCCAACGTGCCGGTCACCCGCACGCCCGACGCCCACTGGATGGTCGAGGCCAGGTACCGCGGGCAGAAGGTCGTGGTCGTCTCGCCCGACTACGCCGACAACGTCAAGTTCGCCGACGAGTGGCTGGCAGCCGCCCCCGGCACCGACGCCGCCCTGGCCGTGGCCATGGGGCACGTGGTGCTCAAGGAGTTCTTCGTCGACCGACAGGTCGAGTACTTCGAGGACTACACCCGCAAGTTCACCGACCTGCCGTTCCTCGTGTGCCTCGAGGAGTATGCCGCGGGCTCACCCGAGGCGGGCCAGGCCGCCCAGGGCGACCAGCCGGCATACCGGCCCGGCAAGTTCCTCACCGCGGAGGATCTCGGCGGCACCGAGGCGACCAGGGAGAACGCCGCCTTCAAGACCGTGCTCGTCGACTCGCGCACAGGTGCGCTCGCGGTGCCGAACGGCACCCTGGGCGACCGGTTCGGCGACGAGGGCGTCGGCAAGTGGAACCTCGACCTCGGCGACCTCGAGCCCGCCCTGAGCGTCATGGACACGCGCGACGACACCGCGCTCGTGGACCTGCCGCGGTTCGACCTGCCTCGCGGCGAGTCCGCCGTCGTGCGCCGCGGCGTGCCGGTGCGACGGGTCGGGAACCTTCTCGTCACCACCGTCTTCGACCTCATCCTGGCGCAGTACGCCGTGGGGCGGGACGGCCTGCCGGGCCAGTGGGCGTCCGGCTACGACGACGCCGACACGATCGGGACGCCGGCCTGGCAGGAGCCGATCACCTCCGTGCCGGCCGAGGCGGTGTCCCGGATAGCGCGGGAGTTCGCGCAGAACGCGGCGGACACCCAGGGCCGTTCCATGATCATCGTCGGCGCCGGGACCAACCACTGGTTCCACTCCGAGACGATCTACCGCTGCATGCTCATGCTCACGACGATCACCGGCTGCCAGGGCCGCAACGGCGGTGGCTGGGCGCACTACGTCGGCCAGGAGAAGGCACGACCGATCACCGGCTGGGCGCAGATGGCGTTCGCACTCGACTGGGTGCGGCCACCACGCCAGATGATCCAGACCGCGTACTGGTACCTGCACACCGACCAGTACCACTACGACCGCTACGGAGCGGAGTCGATGGCCGGCGCGACCGGCAAGGGCATCTTCGCCGGTATGTCCACCCACGACCAGCTGGCGCTGTCCGCACGGCTGGGGTGGATGCCGTCCTACCCCACCTTCAACCGCAACCCGCTCGACCTCGCCGACGAGGCCGAGGCCTCGGGCAAGCCGGTCGGCGACTACGTCGTCGAGCAGCTGAAGTCCGGCGAGCTCGGCTTCGCCTGCGAGGACCCTGACGCGCCCGAGAACTGGCCGCGCGTGCTGATGATGTGGCGCGCCAACCTGCTCGGGTCCTCCGCCAAGGGCAACGAGTACTTCCTCAAGCACCTGCTCGGCACCGACAGCTCGGTGTCTGCGCTGCCCGACGGCGAGAACCTGCCCGAGGGCAAGCTCGACCTGTTGTGCACCCTCGACTTCCGGATGACCAGCTCGACCATCTTCAGTGACGTCGTGCTGCCGGCGGCGACGTGGTACGAGAAGCACGACATCAACACCACCGACATGCACCCCTTCATCCACTCGTTCAACCCGGCGATCAGCCCGCCGTGGCAGACCCGCACCGACTGGGACATCTTCGCCACGGTCGCCGAGGCGTTCGCCCCGCTCGGTGCCAAGCACCTCGGCGTCCGCAAGGACCTCGTGGCGGCGCCGCTGCTGCACGACACCCCGGACGCGATGGCCACCCCGCACGGCCGGGTGCTCGACTGGCGCAAGGGCGAGTGCGAGCCGGTGCCGGGCAGGACGATGCCGAAGCTGGTCGTCGTCGAGCGCGACTACGGCGCGGTGTCCGACCAGTACGGCGCGCTGGGGCCGCTCATGGACACCTTGGGCACCGCCCAGAAGGGCGTGGCCTACAACGTCGAGCGGGAGGTGGACTACCTGCGGGGCAAGAACGGCCCGGTGCGTGGCGGGTCAGCCGACGGGCGTCCGTCGCTAAAGCGCGCGACCCACGTCGCCGAGACCATCATGGCGCTGTCGGGCACGACGAACGGACACCTGGCCACGCAGGGCTTCAAGACCCTGGAGAAGCGCACCGGCCAGCTCATGCACGACCTCGCGGCCGAGCACGAGGGCAAGCAGATCACCTTCGCCGACACGCAGGCGGCGCCGGTGCCCGTCATCACCAGCCCCGAGTGGTCGGGCTCGGAGTCCGGAGGCCGCCGGTACTCGCCGTTCACGATCAACGTCGAGCGGCTCAAGCCGTGGCACACCCTGACCGGCCGCCAGCACTTCTACCTCGACCACGACTGGATGCAGGAGATCGGCGAGAGCCTGCCGGTCTACAAGCCGCCGCTGGACATGACGCAGATCTTCGGTGAGGCCGAGATCGGAGCTCAGAACGAGCTCGGGGTCAGCGTCCGCTACCTGACGCCGCACAACAAGTGGTCGATCCACAGCGAGTACCAGGACAACCTGTTCATGCTGTCGCTGTCACGCGGCGGCCAGGCGATCTGGATCTCCGACAAGGACGCCGCCAAGGTCGGCATCAGGGACAACGACTGGGTCGAGGCGGTCAACCGCAACGGCGTCGTCAACGCCCGCGCGATCGTCAGCCACCGCATGCCGGAGGGGACGGTGTACATGTACCACGCGCAGGACCGGCTCATCGACGTCCCGCTGACCGAGAAGACCGGGCGACGTGGCGGCATCCACAACTCCCTCACCCGCATCCTCGTGAAGCCGACGCACCTCGTGGGCGGCTACGCCCAGCTGTCCTTCGCGTTCAACTACCTCGGACCAACCGGCAACCAGCGCGACGAGGTCACGATGATCCGCCGCCGCTCACAGGAGGTGACCTACTGATGAAGGTCATGGCGCAGATGGCCATGGTGATGAACCTCGACAAGTGCATCGGGTGCCACACCTGCTCGGTGACCTGCAAGCAGGCGTGGACCAACCGCTCCGGCATGGAGTACGTCTGGTTCAACAACGTCGAGACCCGGCCGGGCCTGGGGTACCCCCGCACCTACGAGGACCAGGACGTCTGGCAGGGCGGCTGGACCCTCGACGCGAAGGGGCGCGTCAAGCTCAAGGCGGGCGGGCGGTTCAAGAAGCTGGCCACCATCTTCTCCAACCCCAAGCTGCCCTCGATCGAGGACTACTACGAGCCCTGGACCTACGACTACGAGACGCTGACCAACGCGCCCGCCCAGGAGCACTTCCCGGTCGCCCGGCCGATCTCCCTGATCAGTGGGAAGCCGATGAACGTCACGTGGTCGGCGAACTGGGACGACGACCTCGGCGGCAGCCACGAGAACGCCGCTCGCGACGTGATGCTCAAGGGCATCACCGACAAGGTCAAGCTCGAGTTCGAGCAGACCTTCATGTTCTACCTCCCGCGGATCTGCGAGCACTGCCTCAACCCCGCCTGTGCGGCCTCCTGCCCGAGCGGCGCGATCTACAAGCGCACCGAGGACGGCATCGTCCTCGTCGACCAGGACAAGTGCCGCGGCTGGCGGATGTGCGTCTCCGGCTGCCCGTACAAGAAGATGTACTTCAACCACAAGACCGGCAAGGCCGAGAAGTGCACCTTCTGCTACCCCCGGATCGAGGTCGGCATCCCGACGGTGTGCTCGGAGACCTGCGTCGGGCGGCTTCGCTACATCGGGCTGGTGCTCTACGACGCCGACAAGGTGCTCGAG
This sequence comes from Pedococcus sp., assembly GCA_025936615.1. The sequence continues at coordinate 4,251 of JAICSZ010000117.1, forward strand.
GCTGCAGCCGTCGAGGACGACCAGGCGCTCTACGAGGCGCAGAGGTCGGTGTTCCTCGACCCGTTCGACCCGCAGGTGCAGCGGCAGGCCGAGCTGGCTGGCATCCCGCACGACTGGGTGGTGGCGGCACAGCGCTCCCCCGTGTACGCACTCATCAACCGCTACAAGGTCGCGCTGCCGCTCCACCCCGAGTACCGCACCATGCCGATGGTCTGGTACATCCCGCCCCTGTCCCCCGTCGTCGACATCATCAAGGACACCGGCCACGACGCGGAGGACCAGGGCAACCTGTTCGCCGCCATCGACACGCTGCGGATCCCGGTCGAGTACCTCGCGAACCTCTTCACCGCGGGTGACACCGCGCCGGTGGACCGGGTGCTCAAGAAGCTCGCTGCGATGCGGTCGTACATGCGTGACATCAACCTCGGCCGCGACCCCGACGAGTCCATCCCCGAGGCGGTGGGCATGGACGGCGAGACGATGTACGACATGTTCCGCCTGCTGGCCCTGGCCAAGTATGACGAGCGGTACGTCATCCCGACAGCACACGCCGAACAGGCGCACGCCCTCGAGGAGCTCGCCACCGAGTGCGCCCTCGACTTCGACGGCGGGCCCGGGATGATGGGCGAGTCGGGTCCCTTCGGCGAGGGGTCCGGGGACCTGACCCCTGTGGCCGTGGAGAACTTCCAGATGCTCAAGCAGCGGCAGACCGCCGACGACATGAGCGGCGAGGACAGCGAGGGCAAGCGGCTGCGGGGCCGGGTCAACCTGCTCAACTGGGACGGCAAGGGCTCGCCGCGGGGGCTGTTCCCCAAGCACTCCCCCAAGGATGAGGAGCGCTGATGTCACCCCTGCTCCGCCGGGGCCGGCACCCCTCGGCCCGTCTCGATGACGCCTCGCTGGCCACCGCCTGGCAGGTCGTCTCGCTGCTGCTCGACTACCCCACCGAGACGCTCCTCGAGCGACGGCGCCTGCTGACGGAGGCGGTGGCCGGCCTCCCGGCTGCGGTCGCCGACCCCGTGGGCCGGTTCCTCACCTCGTTGGCCTCGGTCCCCCTCGGCAGGCTCCAGCAGGAGTACGTCGAGACCTTCGACGTCACCCGCCGCTGCTGCCTCTACCTCACGTACTTCGCGCACGGCGACACCCGCAAGCGTGGTCTGGCGCTGGTGCAGTTCAAGCAGGCGTACCGACGGGCCGGCGCAGAGCTGACCGGTGACGAGCTTCCCGACCACCTCAGCGTGGTCCTCGAGTTCGGCGCGACTGCCGATGTCGACGTGACCTGGCGGCTGCTCAACGACCACCGCGCTGGCATCGAGATGTTGCGGATCTCACTGGCGGACAAGGGCTCCAGGTGGCACGACGTCGTGCTCGCCCTCGTGGCGACGCTGCCCGTCCTCAAGGGCGAGGACGAGGACAAGGTGGCCATGCTCGTCGCGCAGGGCCCGCCATCGGAGGAGGTCGGGCTGGACCAGCAGCCCTACGCCCTCGACCCCAGGCTCAACCCCCGCCCGAGCGAGTCCGTCGAGCTCGGCCAGACCATCCCCGTAGGAGCTCCCTGATGGACATCCTTCTCTGGGTGATCGTTCCGTACATCTGCCTGGCCGTGTTCGTGGTGGGCCACTTCTGGCGGTACCGGTACGACAAGTTCGGCTGGACGACCCGGTCCTCCCAGCTCTACGAGAACCGCCTGCTGCGCTGGGGCAGCCCCCTGTTCCACTTCGGCCTGCTGGGCGTCATCGGTGGCCACTTCGTGGGCCTGGTGATCCCCAAGAGCTGGACCGAGGCCGTCGGGGTCCACGAAGGGCTCTACCACTTCCTCGCGATCAGCCTCGGTGGCCTGGCCGGCCTCGCCTGTTTCGTCGGCCTCGTGATCCTCGTCTACCGTCGCAGGACCGTTGGCCCGGTGTTCATGGCCACGACGCGGATGGACAAGCTGATGTACGTGTTCCTGGCGGGCGTCATCGTCCTCGGGCTGTGGAACACGGTGGCCAGCAGCATCTTCGGCCACTATGACTACCGCGAGGGCGTCTCGCCCTACTGGCGCAGCATCTTCACCTTCCAGCCGGAGCCGTCGCTGATCTCCAACGCGCCCATAGGCTTCCAGCTGCACGCCCTCGTGGCGTTCGTCCTGTTCGGCCTGTGGCCGTTCACCCGGCTCGTCCACGTGTTCAGCGCGCCGGTCGGCTACCTCACCAGGCCGTACATCGTGTACCGCACCCGGGACGAGGCACGGGAGGGGACCCGCGCACCGCAACGCGGCTGGGAGAAGGCCGGGCGGCCGAGGTGACCCGCCACCCCGCGGACAGCGACGCCCTGGACCTCGGTGCCGCCGGGGCCGCCCTGCTCGGGGAGGCTCGGTCCGCAACGAACGGCCACGCCTCCCGGCTGGTGGTCGGCGGCTCCGTGCAGCGGGCGGTGCTCATGGCACTGACGGCAGGCGCCGTCCTCGGCGAGCACGAGTCACCGCCGGCCGCCACCTTCCACGTCCTCACCGGACGAGCCCGCATGTATGCCGCCGACGGAGCCGAGTGGGTGGTGTCGGCTGGCGGGTTGGTTGCCATCCCACCGTTCCGGCACGGCGTCGAGGCCATCGAGGACTCCATCGTCCTGCTGACGGTCGCGCTGCGCTGAGGCCTCGGCGCACGCTGCGCCGACAGGTCAGCGACTCGAGGAAGTCCTGCGCCTGTCCATCCCTTGGCGACGAAGACGAACCCACGCCACGCGCATGGAGAGGGTCCCCGCCGCACCATCGGCGACGGGGACCCTTCGGTCAGTGGCTCAGGC
>JAICSZ010000217.1 GCA_025936615.1 Pedococcus sp.
ACGGCCAGCTGAGCGGGATCGACGCCGACCTGCACGACGCCAGCGAGCTCACGCCGGTCGTGGCGGCCCTTGCGGCACTTGCCGACTCGCCCAGCGTGATCCGCGGCGTGGCGCACATCAGGGGGCACGAGACCGACCGGCTGGCAGCCCTGGCCCGCGAGCTGGGCGCCCTGGGTGCCGGGGTCAGCGAGACCGAGGACGGGCTGCGCATCGAGCCGCGCCCGTTGGTGGGCGGGCGGTTCCACACCTACGCCGACCACCGCATGGTGATGGCCGCCGCGCTGCTCGGCCTGCGCACGCCCGGGCTGGTCGTCGAGGACGTCGGCACCGTGGCCAAGACGCTGCCCGACTTCACGCGCCTGTGGCAGCAGATGCTCGTCGCAGGTCAGGCCGCGGCCAGCGCATGAGCCCGCGCGGTTCGAGGGACTACGACGAGAGCGACGTCAGGATCCGGCCGACCCGGCACGGCTCGCGCCCGCGGTCCAAGGACCGGCCCGCGCACGAGGAGGCGCTGCCCGGGTTCGTCATCGCCGTCGACCGTGGCCGCTACACCGTGCTCGTGGCGAAAGGCGTTGGGGGCAAAGGCCTTCCCGAGCGCGTCGTCCTTGCGATGAAGGCCCGCGAGCTGGGTCGCAAGGGAATCGTCGTCGGTGACGAGGTCCGGCTGGTCGGTGACGCCTCCGGCAGCCCTGACGCCCTGGCCCGCATCGTCAGGCTGTCCGAGCGGCGTTCGGTGCTGCGCCGCACAGCCGACGACACCGACCCGGTCGAGCGGGTCATCGTGGCCAACGCCGACCAGCTGGTGATCGTGTCGGCCCTCGCCAACCCCGAGCCGAGGCCCCGGCTGATCGACCGCTGCCTGGTGGCGGCCTACGACGCCAACCTCGACCCGTTGCTGGTGCTCACCAAGGCCGACCTGACCGACCCGAGCGACTTCCTCGCCAACTACGCCCCCCTCGACGTGCCGCACGTGGTGACCTCCACCCGGGACGGGGGGTTCGACGGTCTCGAGACGTTGCTCGAGCACCTCGAGGACCGGGTCAGCGTGCTGGTCGGCCACTCCGGCGTCGGCAAGTCCACCCTCGTCAACGGGCTGGTCCCCGACGCCGGCCGCGCGACCGGCGTCGTCAACGACGTCACCGGGCGCGGCCGGCACACCTCCACCTCGGCCGTCGCGCTCCGGCTGCCCGGCGACCGCGGCTGGGCGATCGACACCCCCGGGGTGAGGTCCTTCGGACTGGCCCACGTCGACCTCGAGCGCATCATCGACCACTTCCCCGACCTCGAGCCCGGGACCGCCGGCTGCCCCCGCGGCTGCACCCACGACGAGCCGGAGTGCGCCCTCGACGAGTGGGTGGCCTCCGGCCGGGCCGGGCCGGCGGGCGCCTCGAGGCTGGAGTCCCTGCGACGGCTGCTGCGCGCCAGGTCCGGCGAGGACTGACCCCGCCGCTCTCCCATGCAAATCATGAGTTAGCGCCGCCCGCCCTGCCGCTCTCCCATGCAAATCATGAGTCAGCGCCGCCCGCCCTGCCGCTAACTCATGCAAATCATGAGTTAGCGCCGCCCCTCCCGGCGCTGACTCATGATTTGCATGAGTCTGCTCCGGCGCCCGCGCCGGGCCGCCCGGTCAACAACGCGCCGCTCGTGGAGCTATTGACGCCCCGCCGCCGGCTTGCGACCCCACCAGAGGCTGCGCCCGTGCCAGGCCAGCCACAGGCAGAGCACCGGCATGCCGAGCAGCTCGCCAAGCTGCACATGGTTCGGCGCGGACAGCATGGTCACCTCGTTGAGGCGGTCCGCCCGCCAAGCGAGGACGGGGACCGCACACACGGCCACGGCGGCGGCCAGCAGCGCGAGCACGCGTCGTGGGCTCCACGGCCGTGCCAGCCCGCCGTCAGCCCCCAGTGCGACCCGCAGGGCGATGCCACCGATGACGAAGGCCGGCAGGAACAGCATCCCGGGCCCGGCGAACAGGAGCAGCCCCGGCAGCGCGGCGAGCAGCCACCACCGGCTGCGCCCCTCGCGACGCGCCTGCGCGGCCACGCCGACCGCCAACCCGAAGGCCGCTGCCAGCCCCACGATGAACGCCGAGCCCGCCCAGCTGAAGCCCGGTGCCTCCGTCGTGATGAGCCGCATCCACACGCGCGCGGCCACGCCCCACACCGCACCAGCTGCCAGACCCGCAGCGGCCGCACGCACCAGAGCGCGCCCGGTCCGCGAGAGGTGGTCACGCGGCATACCAACGGCTTGGGGGTTGTCACCAAAGGTCTCCACACTCACTCGTATCGTCACGGCACTCACCACTCCACCGGGAGGCAGGCGAGCCGGGCGCCGGCCGTCCCGTTCGACGCGGTCGGCAGCTCGTGGACGACGACCGAGTGGGCGCCAGCCTGTGGCACCCATGGCACCTGGGTCACGGACTGGCCGCTCCCGCCCGTGTTGACGGTGAAGTCCAGCCACACCTCGGTCCGGTCGTTGACCACCGGCGGCACCACGCCGCTGTGGTTGTAGTGCGGCCCGGCCGCGGCGCCGTTCCCGGGCACGCACGGCCCGGTGTGCAGGTGCGCCCCGAAGGTGCGGCCCTGCGCGGACCGGTCCAACCCATGCACCATGAGCACGGCCGTGGCTGCGTCCCGGTGCCCGACCAGGACCAGCTGGGCGGTGGCGTGGTCGAACAGCCCCGACGAGGCCGGCGACAGGCTCTCGAGGTCGCCTCGGAAGATGCCCGCGGCACCCGCAACGGCCGGGCCCACTGCGAGCGCGGTGCCGAGCGTCGCGGCGCACGCCACGGCCACGCCTGTCCTCCGCCAAACGGTCGATGTCTGTCTCGTCGCCATGATGGTCTCCTACCCCCTACGCAAGTTTGTGCTGACACCCAACCGACGAGCCGGGACTCCACCACGGGTGACAACGAAGATCGGGAAATGATTTTCGGACTTCGTTGTCACCCAACGACGCCCGTGGTCCGTCTGTCGAGGTGATGGAGTCTGTGGGCGTACTGGCGACGAGCGGGGCAAAAGGGGCGGCGGCACCAAGCGCCGACTCCCTCGTCGCCGTGCTCTTCGCCTCCGAGGCGACGCGGCTGGTGTCGCTCGCCCGCTTCTTCGTCGACGACCGCACCGCAGCAGAGGACCTCGTCCAGGAGGCCTTCATCCGCCTCTCCCGCAGCGCCCACCGGATCCACGACCACGACAAGGCCGCGGCCTACCTGCGCTCGATCGTCATCAACCTGGCGCGCGACCACAACCGCCGCGGCCTGGTGTCGCTGCGCCACCACCCACCAGCGGTGCTGGACGAGCCGTCCGCCGAGGAGGCCGCCGCCGGCAACGAGTCACGCGCCGAGGTGGTCACCGCGCTGCGCGACCTGCCTGTGCGACAACGTGACTGCGTCGCGCTGCGCTACTACCTCGAGCTACCCGTCGAGGAGATCGCAGCAACCCTCGGCATCTCCGTCAACTCGGTCAAGACCCACCTGCAGCGAGGCATGCGCAGCCTCGCCCGATCCCTCGGGGAGAAGCAATGACGACCCCACACAGCGCGCGGAGGCCCCGATGAACACCACCCCACAGCGCTCTTCGCTCCTGCATCGCTCCGATACCTTGGGGAGACCCCGATGACCGCCCTGGAGGACCGGCTGCACGACGCCCTGGTGGCGGAGGGCAGCACCACGACCCCGTCGCCCGACCTGTTCAGCCGCGTGGTGGACAGCATCGGCGAGGACCGACTACGTCGCCGGCACTTCCGCCGGGTCGCCGCCACCTGGGTGGTGGCAACAGCTGCGGCCGCAGGGGCCGTGGCGGTGTTCACCCCGAGAGGGAGATCTGGAGGACTGCTCATGCCCTGGTGGGTCCTGGAGGTGGCGACCAACGTCGCCCTGGTGGCCATCGCCCTGTGGCTCGGACCGTTCATCAAGCGGTTCGGTCGTGCCTACGCCGCGGACGTCTTCCACGACAACCCGGTGACCGGCAAGAGCTACATCGTGCTGACCGACATCGTCTACTACCTGATCTTCGCCGCGTACATCCTGTTCTGGGTGCACTTCGCGCCCGAGCAGCACTGGAACGCCTACGTCGGCCAGGTCACCGCGGCCCAGCTGGGGCAGTCGCTGACGCGGGTCGCCGGGATCCTGCTCATCATCGGCATCCTGCACGGGGTCAACATCATCATGATGCCCGTCCTGGGCCGGCTGTTCTCGCTCAACCGCCGCCTGCCGCCGCACCACACCTAGACACGCCACCGCGCGCCCTCCGGGGTGGTGGGCGCGCGGTGTGCGGTATGCCGGTCGGCCGGCTCTGCGGGTCAGCCCTCCTGCGTGCCGTCCCCGACCCGCTCGAACGACGACTCGTCGGTGAACTCGGAGACGTCGCGGATGCCGAGGTCGACGTCCTCGGGCTGCTGGTCGGACACGTCGACCGTCTCCACGATGACGCGGGGCTCGGCGAAGTGGCACGCGGACAGGTGCTCCCCGGCGCCGTCCGGGCGCAGGATCAGCTGGGGCTCCTCGACGCTGCAGATGGGCTGCGCCTTCCAGCACCGGGTGTGGAACCGGCACCCGCTGGGCGGGTTGGCCGGGGAAGGCACGTCGCCCTGCAGGACGATCTGCTCCTTCTTGTCCCGCAGCGTGGGGTCCGGCACGGGGACGGCGGACAGTAGCGCCTGGGTGTAGGGGTGCGTCGGACGCTCGTAGATCTCGTCCTCGTGACCCAGCTCGGCCATCTTGCCGAGGTACATCACCGCGACCCGG
>JAICSZ010000020.1 GCA_025936615.1 Pedococcus sp.
AAGAAGGGCCCCAAGAAGGCCCACCGCGGTCAGTCCGCCGCCCCTGCGAAGAAGGGGTATGCCGCCCGGCCGGCTCGCGACGACGAGCGCGGCTCGCGTCGCTTCGAGCGTGACGACCGCCCGGCGAAGCGTTTCGAGCGTGAGGACCGCCCGGCGAAGCGCTTCGAGCGTGAGGACCGCCCGGCGAAGCGCTTCGACCGTGACGACCGCCCGGCCCGTCGTGACTTCTCGCGCGACGACCGCGCCCCCCGTCGTTTCGACCGTGACGACCGCCCGGCCCGTCGTGACTTCTCGCGCGACGACCGCGCCCCCCGTCGTATCGACCGTGACGACCGCGCACCCCGCCGCTTCGACCGCGACCGGGTTCGGGACGAGCACGTCGACGCCGAGGCGCAGCGACTCGAGGCTGACACGTGGACCAAGGCCACCCGTAAGGGCGTCGACGGCCCGGTGAGCGTTGCAGCCGACAACGGCTTCGCCGCCCTAGGACTGTCCGAGCGGCTGGTCGAGCGGCTCGCCCGCGACGGCATCACCACACCGTTCCCCATCCAGTCAGCCACCATCCCGGACGCGCTGGCCGGTCGCGACGTCCTCGGCCGCGGCCAGACCGGCTCCGGCAAGACGCTCGCCTTCGGGCTGCCCCTGCTGACCCGGCTCGCGGACGGCGTGAAGGCCGCTCCGCGTCGACCCAGGGCGCTGGTCCTGGTCCCCACCCGTGAGCTGGCCATGCAGGTGTCCGACGCCCTCGAGCCGCTCGTGCACGTCCTCGGTCTGCGGCACAAGCTGGTGGCGGGCGGGCTGTCGTACACGACCCAGATTGCCGCCCTCAACCGTGGCGTCGAGGTGCTCATCTCCACCCCCGGCCGGCTCAAGGACCTCATCGAGCGCGAGGCCGTCCAGCTCAGCGAGGTCGAGGTGGCCGTCCTCGACGAGGCGGACCACATGGCCGACATGGGCTTCCTGCCCGAGGTGACCGCGATCCTCGACCAGATGCCAGCCGGCGGTCAGCGGCTGCTCTTCTCCGCGACCCTGGACAAGGGCGTCGACCAGATCGTGGAGGGGTACCTCACCGACCCGGTGACGCACTCGACCGACGACGCCAAGGCCTCGGTGACGACGATGGAGCACCACGTGCTGCTCGTCGACCCGATGCACAAGAAGACCATCACCGCCGAGGTCGCCAACCGCGACGGCCGCACCGTCGTGTTCGTGCGCACCAAGCTCGGTGCCGACCGGGTGGCCACCCAGCTGCGCGAGGCGGGCGTGTTCGCCGCCGCCCTGCACGGCGGGCTCAACCAGGGTGCGCGCAACCGGGTCCTGGGCGCGTTCCGCGACGGCACGCTGCCGGTCCTGGTCGCGACCGACGTGGCGGCCCGCGGCATCCACGTCGACGACGTCTCGGTGGTGCTGCAGGTCGACCCGCCGGCCGACCACAAGGACTACCTGCACCGCTCCGGTCGCACGGCCCGCGCCGGCGACAAGGGCACGGTCGTGACCCTGGCGCTGCCTCACCAGCGCCGCCAGGTGGAGCGACTGGTCCACGAGGCCGGCGTCGACGTCACCCCCGCCAAGGTCGCCCCGGGCCACGAGCTGCTGGTCGCCACCGGCGCCTCGACCCCGAGCGGCGTCCCCGTGCCGGAGGAGAGCCTGCGCCGGATCGTGGAGGGCGACAAGCGCGCCCGCCGACCCGGGCCGTACCGCGGTGGCGCCCGTCGCAGCGGCCCGGCCCGCGACGGCGCGCGCCGCTCCCAGCCGAGGGGTGCCCGGCCCCGCGCCTGACCGGCGGACACACCGCCGGCCCGCCACGCGGCATACGGATCTCCTCGCCCGTTCGGGTGGGCGCCACGGAACTCGAGCGGCGCTCTCGCGCCGGTGCGCCAGAATGGTCGGGTGGACGACGACCTGTCGGGCAGCCTGCTCGTCGCGACGCCCCTGATCGAGGACGGGGTGTTCCGGCGCAGCGTCGTGCTGCTGCTCCACCACGACGCCGAAGGTGCCCAGGGCGTGGTCCTCAACCGACCGATGGAGGCGCGGGTCGACGTCGTGCTGCCCGACTGGCAGGAGCACGTCACGGCGCCGGCGGTGCTGTTCGAGGGTGGACCGGTGGGACTGGACAGCGCGCTCGGCCTGGTGACCGTGCCGGGGGACGCCGAGCCGGTCGGGGTCAAGAAGCTGTTCGGCGGCCTGGGCCTGCTCGACCTCGACACCCCGCCGAGCCTGGTCGTGCCGGAGCTCGCAGGCCTGCGCATCTTCGCGGGGTATGCCGGGTGGTCGCCCGGGCAGCTCGAGGAGGAGATCCGGGGCGGCAGCTGGTACGTCGTGGAGTCCGAGGGCCGGGACGCCTTCGACGACTCGCCCGCGGACCTGTGGGTCCGGGTGCTGCGGCGGCAGCGGGACCACCTGGCGTTCGTGGCGACCTTCCCCTCCGACCCGGAGCTGAACTGAAGGGCGAGTGCGGGCCCGGCCTAGACTCGAGACCATGAGCGAGCCCCAGAGCCCCCTGGACGACCCGAACGCTCCTGCGCTGCAGCCACAGAGGACGACGGCGGTGCTCGAGCGCGAGCAGGTCGAGGAACAGCTGCAGGAGCCGGGCGACCACGAGCGGTTTGCGCACTACGTGCGCAAGGAGAAGATCCTGGAGAGCGCACTGTCCGGCGAGCCCGTCATCGCCCTGTGCGGCAAGGTGTGGGTCCCCGGGCGCGACCCGAACCGTTTCCCCGTGTGCCCCACCTGCAAGGAGATCTACGACGGCCTGCGTGCCCCTCAGGACGGCGACGGCGAGGCCTGACGGAGTCTTGGGGGACTCTTGACCTGCTGCTGAGATTTCGCCGGCCAAAGCGGTCCTAGCGTCACCGATGGTGTCGTTGCGACCGCTACGGCCGTGTGAAAGGACGCAGATGAAGACCCGTTCTCGTATCGCCCTGTCCGCACTCCTGCTCGGGGCTGCCGCCCTGGCGCTCGGGCAGGGCAGCGCCTCCGCGCTCACCATGGCAGGGGGCAGCTCCGTCGCGCCGGACTGTGCGACGCACACCGACGCGGTGAACGGTGCCCGCGCCGCCACAGGGCACAACCGCGCCGACGGCAACGAGCTGAGCGCCGCCCAGGTCAGGGCCTTCGAGGGGTCGTTCGCCAAGGCGATGGCCGCCAAGGGGTACACGAAGGCAGCGAACGGCTCGGCCCGCAAGCCCGGGGGCGGTGCCGCGTTCGCCGGCGCCGACGTCAAGGTCTACGTCCACATCATCACCAGCGGCTCGGCCGGTGCGGTCTCCTCCTCGCAGGTCAGCCAGCAGCTCGGCGTCCTCAACGCGGCATACAAGTCCTCCGGCTTCACCTTCACCCTCGCCGGCACGGACACGACGAACAACAGCAGTTGGTACAACCTGTCGCAGGGCAGCAGCGCCGAGCGCGCCATGAAGAGCGCGTTGCGCAAGGGCACCATGGCCGACCTCAACATCTACACCGCCAACCTCTCGGGCGGGCTGCTGGGGTGGGCAACCTTCCCGAAGTCGTCCTACGACGCCATGGACGGCGTGGTCGTCCTCGACCAGAGCCTGCCGGGGGGCAGCGCCAAGCCGTACAACCTCGGTGACACCGCCACCCACGAGACCGGCCACTGGGCAGGGCTGTACCACACCTTCCAGGGCGGCTGCCAGGGCAAGGGCGACTACGTGAGCGACACCCCGGCCGAGGCCTCGCCGGCGTTCGGCTGCCCCACCGGACGGGACTCCTGCACCCGGAGCTCGGGTCTGGACCCCATCAAGAACTTCATGGACTACACCGACGACGCGTGCATGACCACCTTCACTCCCGGCCAGACCACCCGCATGCAGAACGCCTGGGTGACCTACCGACTGGGGCGCTGACCCACCGGCCGCAGGGTCGCACTAGCACACCACCGTGGCCCCGGCCGACAGGCCGGGGCCACGGCATGTCGTTCTCGCCCAACGGTTATCGTGGCCGGCCTATGAGTACCGCCGCCGCCTCGCACCTGTCACCAGCGTTCCCGGAGCGGGCGGCCTGGGGGACGGCGGCGAAGCTGCGCGCCTGGCAGCAGGCGGCCCTCACGGCATACCTGCAGGCCACCCCTCGTGACTTCCTCGCGGTGGCGACCCCGGGGGCGGGCAAGACCACCTACGCGCTGCGCCTGGCCACCGAGCTGCTCGGTCGGGGCACCGTCTCGGCGGTGACCATCGTCGCGCCGACCGAGCACCTCAAGGTGCAGTGGGCCGAGGCCGCCGCCCTCGTCGGGATCCACATCGACCCGAGGTTCTCCAACTCCTCGGCGCGGCACTCCAGCGACTACGACGGGGTCGCGCTCACCTACGCCCAGGTGGCCAGCAGGCCGGCACTGCACCGCACCCGCACCGAGTCGGCGCCCACCCTGGTCATCCTCGACGAGATCCACCACGGCGGCGACAACCTGTCGTGGGGGGATGCGATCCGCGAGGCGTTCGAGCCGGCGGTGCGGCGGCTGGCGCTCACGGGGACGCCGTTTCGCTCGGACACCTCCCCGATCCCGTTCGTCACCTATGCCGAGGACGCGGACGGGATCCGGCGGTCCGCAGCCGACTACACCTACGGGTATGCCGAGGCGTTGCGTGACGGGGTCGTGCGGCCGGTGCTGTTCCTCGCCTACGGCGGCGCCATGCGGTGGCGCACCCGGGCCGGCGACGAGGTCGCCGCCCGGCTGGGCGAACCACTGACCAAGGACGCGACCGCGCAGGCTTGGCGGACAGCGCTCGACCCCAAGGGGGAGTGGGTCCCGTCGGTGCTCGCCGCGGCGGACAGGCGGCTCACCGAGGTGCGCCGGGGCGTGCCGGACGCGGGCGGGCTCGTCATCGCCTCGAACCAGACCTCGGCCCGGTCCTATGCCCGAATGCTCGAGGCACTCACCGGCGAGAAGCCCACCGTCGTGCTGTCCGACGACGCGGGTGCGTCGGCGCGGATCGAGGTGTTCTCCTCAGGGAGCTCGCGGTGGATGGTTGCGGTCCGCATGGTCTCCGAGGGGGTCGACGTGCCCCGGCTCTGCGTGGGGGTCTACGCCACGTCGACGTCGACGCCGCTGTTCTTCGCCCAGGCGGTCGGTCGGTTCGTGCGGGCTCGCCGCCGGGGGGAGACGGCCTCCGTGTTCCTGCCCTCCGTGCCCGTCATCCTCGAGCACGCGGCTCGACTCGAGGAGGAGCGCGACCACGCCCTCGACCGCGTCACCGGCGGAGACGAGGCTGCCTCGATGTGGGCGGAGGAGGACGCGCTGCTCGTGGCGGCCAACCGCACCGCGCGGACGCCGGACGTGGACCAGCAGGCCTTCGAGGCGTTGGAGTCGGACGCCGAGTTCGACCACGTGCTCTTCGATGCCAAACAGTTCGGGCTCAACGCCAAGGTGGGCTCCGAGGAAGAGCAGGAGTACCTCGGGCTGCCGGGGCTGCTCGAGCCCGACCAGGTTGCGCTGCTACTGCACGAGCGACAGACCGCACAGCACACCAGGCGACCCTCCGCAGGTGGCGGTGTCGGACCGGTCTCTGCGCACCGGGCGCTGGCTGCCCAGCGCAAGGAGCTCAACAAGCTCGTCAGCGCCTACGCCCGCAAGACCGGTTCGGCGCACGGCGTCGTCCACACCGACCTGCGCCGCGCCTGCGGCGGACCGGCCCTCGACGAGGCCACGTCGGAGCAGGTCGCCGCGCGGATCGAGCGGATCCGCGCCTGGTTCGTGGGCCGCCGCTGAGCGGTCCGTCGGTGGCGCTCAGCCGTGCGCCGGCCGCCGAGGAGAGGACTGGGCGACCGACCTCGGGTTGGCGGCGTGGAGCCGGGCGCGCCGCCGCTGGTCACGGCAGCCGCGGCACGCCCGGCGGTCATGGGAGGGACTCAGGCATCGCTCCCGTGGTCACCGTCTCCACCGGTGCGCGAGGAGCCGTGACCGTGTCCGTGGCTGGCCTCGGGACCGGAGTCGTGGGCGCGTCCGTGCGGGGCAGTCGCCTCGCGGTGCAGCTCCTGGTCGCAGCGCACCTGGGGTCGGACCCGCAGGTTGCTGGACACCGCAGCCGTGACGTCGGCCATCAGCGACTCCGCCCGGGCCCGGATCTCCTCCAGCGGCATGTCCGATCGCGCCAACGCCCGCAGCTCACGGCGCAGCTGGGCCAGCTGACGGTGACCCGCGCCCGAGAGCCACGCGCGGTCGTCCGTGGCGAGCACCAGCTGGTAGGCGAGTGCCAGGGACTCGCAGCCGGTGCAACGCTCGTCCAGCGCCAGGGCGACGTTCGTGACGTCCAGGTTCGCCGGACCCCGGTCGGCGACCACGACCTGGAAGGACAGGGCCACCGCGCGGCACCCGTCACAGGTCGTGTGGGCGACCGCGAGGTTGGTGGCGGTGACGTCGTCCGCGTGGGTCTGGTGGTAGTCCAGGCCTGCCGCGCGGCCGGACTGGCCTGCTGTACCGCCGAGGTCGACCACCTGCTGGTCGGCGAAGGTCCGCTCGTGGACGACGTCGGCGGAGGCCAGCTGACCGGTGGCCAGCAGCAGTCCGAGGCAGGTGCCGGCAACCGTGGCCAGCCGCACCGCCGGACGCAGGGCGCTCATCGGCCGTGCTCCCCCGGTCCGCGGATGGACGCTCGCTCGTCACCGAACGAGCTGGCTACGGCCGCGGCAAGCTCCAGGTAGGCGTCACGCGTCCGCTGGTGGAGGTCCTCCAGTGCAGTGTGGGCGCCGGCCTGGAGCACCGGGTCCCACGGGATGCGGACCACGCAGTCACATCGCTGCGCGAAGTGCTCCTCGATGCGCGCGATCTCCAGCTGGCCCCTCCCGTCGTGCACCGAGTTGACCACGGCCACCGCCCCTTGGACGAGGCGGGAGTAACCGTGTTCCTGGAGCCAGTCCAGCGTCATGGCCGCAACCCGGGCCCCGTCGAGGGCGGGTGGCATGACGACCACGAGCTGGTCGGCCTCCGCGAGGATTCCCTGGATCGCGCTGTCGAGGATGCCGGTCCCGGTGTCGACGAGCAGGAGGTTGTAGTGCCGGTCGAGGACCTCGATGGCCTGCCGGTAGTCCTGCTCGCCCAGGGCCTGGGTGATGCGGGGGTCGTCGTCGGAGGCGACGACCTCGAGCCGGGTGTCCGGGGCCTGGGACGTGAAGCTGCGCATGTCGGCGTACCGCCTGATCCACTCCCGCTCCTCGAGCAGGTTGGTGACGGTGCTCGGCGTCTCGCGGCGCATGCGGTGGGCCAGGCTTCCAGCGTCGGGGTTCGCGTCGAGGGCGACCACCCGGTCACCCCGGTTGCTGGCCAACGTGTGACCCAGCATGAGGGTGGTCGTGGTCTTGCCGGCGCCACCCTTGCGGGAGATCACCACGATGCGGCGACAGCCACGGACCGGGGTGCGCACCCGGCTCATGAGGTCGACCTCTCGCCGCTCAGCGGCGCCGGGACCGAGGTTCAGGCCGCCGCCAGTCGCGGAGTACACGCTCCGCCGCCAGCCCCTGGCGGGTGGACGTGACCGCGGCCGGAGCATGGCCTCCTCGGTGAAGTCGGCGGCGCTGCGGGCGACGACCGCCTCGCGCGCCGCGATGCCGGTGCTCGGCGCGGGTGCGGCGAGCTCGGCGGACCCGCTCGGACCGGGCTGCGGCGCGGTTGGTGGGCTGTCGGCTGCCTCCATCATGGGAAGGACAGGAGCAGGCTTCGATCCGGACATCGTGACCTCCTGTGGTTGGCGGCCCGCACGGTGCGAGCCGTTGGATGTGGGGTTTCCCCAGCGGGACAGGGCCAGTCGGACGAGCCGGCGGGCCACGGTGACCAGGAGCAGGGCAAGGCCGACCAGGGGCAGCGGCAGCAGCACCATCGACAGGCCCGCGAGCATCGTGGCCGGCGGGTCGACCGCCCCGGCCCCAGCGACGAGCAGCTGCCACTGGTCCTGCTCGGCCGCCCAGATCGCGCGTGCGCTGGCGGGCGCAGCCCGCAGCAGCAGGATGAACCCGAGCGCCATCACCGGCACGGCAACGAGGACCCAGGTGGTGACGATGACGCGGGCGCTTCGCCGCAGCTCGCGCACCCGAGGCCCCGGCTGACGGCCCGGCAGCAGGCTCGCGAGGATCGGCCGGACCCGGCCGAAGAGGTCGGGCACCCCGACGAGGTCGGCGACGACGTAGTAGCCGTCCAGCCGAGCGATCGGCAGCAGCTGCTGGAGGAGCTCGACGTGGACGACGACCACCGCGAGCAGCAGGGCGGGGTGCAAGGTCCACGCGTAGAGGGACGTCAGGGCGAGGATCGACCAGGCGTTGAAGTAGACACCACCCAGGTCGGTGCGCAGCCGCCCAGCCCGGCCGAGACGGTACGACGAGGTGACGTCGGTGAAGAAGGCGGGGTACACGAGGTAGAGGGCGACCCCGATGGCTCCCGGCTGGGCACCACCGCGGCGGCAGGCGGCGGCGTGCCCGAACTCGTGGAAGAGGGTCGAGGCCAGGAGAATCGCGATGAGGCCGAGCATGATCACCGGCGTCTGCAGCGCGGCGCCGGCGGCTGCCCCCAGCTCCGCGGTGCGGAACAGCCACGCGTCACCCACGACCAGGGCGGTCAGGGCAAGTGACACCACCACTGGGTGGAAGAGGGGAGCCAAGGTCCGACCGATGACGCGCGTCCACCGTGCTGGCACGAGGGTGCCACGGAAGCGCAGGTCGAGGAGGAGCTGGGAGCGGGGTGCGGCCGACGCGCCGTCCCCGACGTGGCAGGCGTCGCCCTCCGCGGCCGGCGGGTTGCCGACCACGCCCATCGGACGCAGCCGCTCGTCCACGAGGAAGGCCAGCCCGTCCTCGCTCAGCACGCGACCGTACTGCTCGCTCACCGCGGCGGCGACCGCGGCCGGCGCCCGTCCGTCGAGGTTCGCCGCGAGCAGGAACAGCAGCTTCGAGACGTGCAGCACCTGGCCGTCTGCGCGCATGACCAGGTAGTGCGGCTCGGTGAAACCCGAGCCCTCCAGCTCGCCGAGCAACACGGTGCCTGGCGCCAGGTGCACTGCGGCACCCGAGCGACGTCTGGCTGGCGGCGCGGTCGATGCGGTCGTCACGGTGCTCGTCCTCTCTGGGTGCTGGTGGACAGGTGGGGGCCAGGCTGGTGCAGGCCCCCACCTGCCGTGTGGCTCACCCCTGCATCACTGCAATCGTCTGGTTCGCGGACGCGATCGCTGCGGATCCGAACGTTCCCGCGTTGACGGCGATTGCGAGGTTGACAGCGGTGATGTTGGCGAAGTTGAAGAGTGCAAGCGTCTCCCGGTCCGGGAGCAGCTCGACCGACGTCGCCTCAAGTTCACGCATGGAGATCTCGCGCATGGCTCAGCCCTCCTCTCTTGCGCTAGTTGCTGGCCCTGGTCCGCCCGATCAGCTCTGGCTGACGAAGACGGTCTGGTTGGCAGCGGCCTGAGCGAGCGACAGCGCGGTCAGGGTGTTCTGCGAGACGGCCAGGTTGGTCGCCGACACGTTTGCCCAGTTCCAGAAGGCGAGCGTCTCGCGCGACGGAAGCAGCTCGACGGACTCGTCGCGGAGCTCCTCAAAGGTCAGAGCGGTCATGGTGTTCACCCCCTCTCCCACGTGGTGTGGTTGCGGGACCATGAACGCAGAGGGGCCGTCGCCGACTCGTCACCGAGCGGGGACCGATGCGTCGCACCCACGTCAGCGACTCGTGGCGGACACGTCACACCGGCGTCACGGAGCCGAAATCCGGAGCTACGACATTCGTTGTATGTCGGCAGGTGCAGGAAGCGGCACTATCTATCTGTTCGCAGGGATTTGCCGGTGGTGGCGAACAGGTGCCGTCGGCAGACCGCGCTGGTGGCGGTCTCAGCCTTCAGTGTGAGTGCGCAGGGGTGGTTGAACGAGCGCAACATGCTTGTCGGCCGCGCAAAAAAGTCTGGGTTGGGGCGGCCCGACTGAACGCCTGGTCGCCGCGCACTCGAGCTGGGGGTTGTCCTGTGGTGGCCGTTGCGTCCGTGGCGGACAGGTGGTCCGTCCAACTTCTCGGTGGGTTCGAGCTGCGTGGACCGGATGGCGTCGTGGAGGCGCCTCCGGGGGTGCAGCGGCTGCTCGCCTTCATCGCCCTGCAGGGCGGGTCCGTCAGTCGCTCGCGTGCCGCGCGGGAGCTGTGGCCCGACCTGGCAGCCCAGCAGGGGGCCGCGAGCCTGCGGTCCACCCTGTGGCGCATCCGCCAGGTGGGTCGGCTGGTCGACCCCGGCGCAACCACGCTGCGACTCGCGGGCGGCGTCGAGGTCGACGTCCAGGGACTGCTCGCGGCTGGACCGGTGGGCGGGCTGGACGGGGCTGCGCTGGGTTCGTCGGCCAACCTGGAGCTGCTGCCCGACTGGGGAGAGGACTGGGTGACCGTCGAGCGGGAGCGGATGCGTCACCTCGAGCTGCAGGTCCTCGATGACCGGGTTGCCTCCCTGGTGGGAAGCGGGCGCGTCGTCGAGGCCCTCGACACCGCGCTGCGAGCCATCCGCCTCGAGCCGCTGCGGGAGTCCTCGCACCGCGCCATCATCACGATCTTCCTGCAGACGGGAAACCGTTCGGCGGCGCTGGCCCACTACCACGACCTGGTCGAGCTGCTGCGCGACGAGCTCGGCCTCGGTCCCGGAGCCGACACCACGGCGCTCGTCCAGCCGTTCCTCAGCAGCCGGGTGCGCAGCTCCCGCCGGGAGCGCCTCGGTCGAGGACGCCCCCAGCCCGGGACCGGAGCGAGACCTGGACGCTGAGCCGTGTTCGGGGAGTACCGTGGCCGCATCCGGACCGTCCTGGGGCCGGCGAGCCGGCGAGGACAGCCATGGCGAACCACGTGTATTCGGTCTCCGAGGTGGTCGGCACCTCTCCCGACAGCATCGAGCAGGCGGTTGCGAACGCCGTCGGCCAGGCGTCCCGGACGGTGCGAAACCTCGACTGGTTCGAGGTGCAGAGCGTCCGTGGACAGATCACCGACGACGCGGTGGCCCACTGGCAGGTCACGGTCAAGCTCGGCTTCCGCATCGAGAACTGACCGGGCTGCGCGGCGTTCCCTGGGGTGCCGGTGACATGATGCGTGCCATGAGCGAGGCCGACCGGATCTGGACCCGCGCCGCCACCCAGAGCGGCGGGTCCGCCGCGCGCAAGGGTGACCGCCACCTCTCGGCGGCGCTGGAGCTGCACAGCCTCGCGATGTCCAGCGGGGTGCCGTCCGCGGTCCAGGGACTGACGGACGCCCAGCTCGACGACGCCGAGTCGGGCCTGCGCTGGCTCGGCCTGCCCGCCGCCGCCGCGGTGGTCGCGAAGGCGCGCCGCAAGATCGCCGACGGGGCACTCGATGACCCCGAGCGGGCGGAGCGGCTCGAGCGCCGGGCCAAGCGCAACTACGCAGAGGCCGTGGAGGACGACTCCGCGTTGCTGTCCGCATTCCGGTCCCGGTTGCGCACCGACCCGGAGGCCTTCGCCGCGGTCTGAGGCGGTCGAGCGGTGTGGTGCTCGGCGGGGTCAAGCCTCGGTGTGCGCCACCTGCACGAGCGGGAGGGTGCGCAGCGGGATCCGGGTCGCGAGCGAGATCGCGGTGTTGGCCCGGATGACGTGCCGGTCGTCGACCACCGCGTCGATCACGCGCTGGAGGTCGGCGTTGTCGCGGGCCACCACGTGGATGAACAGGTCGCCCGAGCCGGTGATGGTGTGCGCCTCGAGCACCTCGGGGATGCGCGACAGGTGCTCGACCACAGGGGAGTGGCCGCGACCCTGACGGATCTCCAGGGTGCAGAACGCCGAAACTGGATAGCCCATGGCGGCGGGGTCCAGCTGCGGTGCCCAGGAGCGGATGACCCCGCGGCGCACGAGGCGGTCCAGCCGGGCCTGCACCGTGCCCCGAGCCACCCCGAGCTCGCGTGAGGCGCCGAGCACGCCGATCTGCGGCTGCTCGGTGAACAGGGCCAGCAGGCGCGCATCCAGGACATCAAGGCTCATGGACACATTGTCCAAGGAACGCCCATCCTTGGCGAGCACTCTGCGCATACTGTGCAGCGCCGCGGCATACCGTTGCACATCAATGGCACGGAACGGCACGCTTCCCACCATGACGGACACCACCATCGACCTGACCCCCCAGGAGCGCGCGGCCGACCTCGACGTCGAGCAGCTCAAGCGGCTCGTCGGCCTCGTCGACTACGACGAGACCAAGGACCCGTTCCCGGTCACCGGCTGGGACGCCATCGTCTTCGTCGTCGGCAACGCGACCCAGGCCGCGCACTACTACCAGTCCGCGTGGGGCATGGAGCTCGAGGCCTACCGAGGCCCTGAGAACGGCGAGCGCGACCACATGTCCTTCGTGCTCCGCTCCGGCTCCATCCGCTTCGTCCTTAACGGCGCGGTGAGCCCGGACAGCCCACTGATCGCCCACCACGCCAAGCACGGCGACGGTGTCGTCGACATCTCCCTCGAGGTGCCCGACGTCAACAAGTGCGTGGCCCAGGCCAAGGCGGCCGGAGCGCGCGTCGTCCGGGACGTGGAAGAG
>JAICSZ010000039.1 GCA_025936615.1 Pedococcus sp.
CAAGTCCGACCTGCTCGCCACCGCCGGCACCCTGGCCCGGGCCCGCGACACCGCCGCGCTGGCCCAGGCGATGGAACGCGCCGGCCTGACGACCAACTTCCGCGCCGACGGCAGCGTGCACACCGACGCCTCCCCCGACCACGTCGGCGAGGTCGCACTCGCCGCACACGTGGTCCTCACCGAGCTCCGCGCCGCCGACGGGGCCGGGCTCGAGGAGATGTTCCTCGAGCTCACCGCAGACACCCAACGCGAAGGAGCAGCAGCATGACCACCACCGTCCTCACGCCTCCCGTCTCCCAACCGGGCGCCAAGGCCGAACGCACTCGCACCGCACCGGCGCGAATTCCGCTGAGCCGCATCGTCGGCGTGGAGCTGCGCAAGATGTTCGACACCCGCTCGGGCTTCTGGCTGATGGCCAGCATCGTCATCACCAGCGTGCTCGCCACGGCCGCCATCATCGTTTTCGCCCCCGACGACCAGCTCACCTTCGACAACTTCGCCGCCGCCATCGGGGCACCGATGACGGTGATCCTGCCGATGATCGGGATCCTCGCGGTGTCGAGTGAGTGGAGCCAGCGCAGCGGCCTGACGACGTTCACCCTGGTGCCACACCGCGGCCGGGTGCTCCGGGCGAAGTTCCTCGCGGCCACCACCGTGGGTGTCGTGTCGATGTTCGTCGCCCTCGTGGTGGGCTTGCTCGGGACCCTCGTCGGCAGCGCCATCGCCGGCGTGGACGCGGTCTGGAACGTCTCCGCGTCCCACTTCGTGCTGATCGTCCTGGGCAGCGTCCTCGGCATGCTGTTCGGCTTCATGCTGGGCCTGCTCATCCGGAACTCGTCGGGCGCCATCGTCACCTACTTCGTCTACACGCTCGTCCTGCCACCGCTGCTCGGCCTGCTGGCGGCCAACCAGAAGTGGTTCGCCGACCTGCAGCCGTGGGTGGACTACAGCTTCGCGCAGCGGCCGCTCTTCGACGGCCACCTCTCCAGCCAGCAGTGGCAGCACCTCGCCGTCTCCGGCGGACTGTGGTTCCTCCTGCCGATGGCGGTCGGGCTGCTGGTCGTGCGCCGCGCCGAGGTCAAGTGATCCGAGTCGACGGCCGGCCACAGGCGACGGTATGCCGCGTGGCCGGCCTTCGTCGCGGACGGTGCCGCCGCGTGACGGCACCGTCCGCGCGGGGCTCAGCCCCGCGGCATACGTTCCTTCTCAGTCAGTGCGGAACCCTCAGAAGCTGCCGGCGGCGGTGACCACGTCCTCCTGGTTGATCAGGGTGGGCACGAACTCCACGCCGTAGAACCAGACGACGGTCTGCTTGTTGTTGCTGTCGGTCCAGAAGGCGTGGAACTGGCCGTCGGAGCCGACGGACAGGTCCGTGTAGTCACCGAAGAAGCCACCACCGAACCCGTTGCGCGTGTTGATCGGGTGCGTGCTGACCGGCTGCGTGACACCGGTCGACAGGTCGGTGACGACGTAGTCGAGGCGGGTGTTGTGGATGTAGGCGCCCAGGGTGTCGCAGGCGATCCGCCCGACCGGGGGCTCCGGACCTGCGGCGCAGGTCTGCCACGGCGAGACCGTCGCACCCCGGTACGCACCGAGGTAGACGTGGCCGTTCGGACCGACATCCACCGCGGGGAAGATGTCCTCGACCGCGCTGGGCGCCGGTGCCGCCAAGGTGGTGGCGTCCGGCTGGGTGACGGGGTAGCCGATGGCCGTTCGGTTGGCTGCCGCGAAGGCGTTCGCCGGGGTGGACCAGGTTGCACCCCCGTCGGTGGACCGGCTCCAGACAGCGGTCGACGTGTGGCCGACCATCGTCGTCCACGTGGCGTAGAGGTCACCGTTGGGCGCTGCGGCGGCGGCGGGGTAGCTGTTGTCCCGGAACGCCGTGTCGGTCAGCACGTGGCTGTCGACCAGGGTGCTGACCCGGACCGGCTGGCCCCAGCTGACCCCACCGTCGGTGGACTTGACCACGTAGGTCGAGTCGAGCGTCGCGAGTCTCGTGGCGCCCTCGAAGAAGACGTAGACCGACCCGTCGGGCCCGACGACTGGCCGCGAGCCCTGGTCGTACTTCACGTTGCCCGAGATCTGGCTTGGTGCGCTGAACGTGCGACCGCCATCGCTCGACCGGGCGAAGAAGATCGGGGACTGGACGTAGCTGCCGCTGTGGGCGTTGAAGAGGAACCGGGTCCACGAGACGTAGACACGGTCGCGGTAGGGGCTGCTCGCGTTGGCGTCAGCGGCGATCCACTCCTTGTCGTTCAACGTGGACGGTGAGGTCGTCGGGTTGATGAAGGTGGGTTGGCTCCACGACAGGGCACCCGAGGAGTCAAAGCTGCCGCGGTTGACCGCGACCGTGTTGGGTGCCGACGTGCGGTTGAAGCCGAGCCCCGCGTAGTAGACGGTGCCGCGGCTGTCGAAGGCGAGGGCCGGGTCGCCGCCGGCGTCGTACTGCCCACCGGCGAGACGGTTGACGCCGGGGATCAGGGTGCCGAGGTGCTGTGGGTCTGTCGCGGTGCAGCACCAGGTGCTGCCGCCGTCGTTGGAGACGTAGGTGCCCGAGTAGCCGTCACCCAGGGCGCTGCAGGGGGTCCCGTCGACCGTGCACGACCAGGTGCGCGTCACGTAGTCGTTGGCGGCCGCCACGACACGACTCGGGTTGTTGGGGTCCACGGCGATGGCGGTCTCGTTCTGTGGCGCGCCGGCGGTGTCCTGGTTGACCGTCACCGCCGGCGGCAGGACCGTCGTGCCGTCGAGCGGGCTGCTCTGGACGAAGGCGGGGGTGATCGGCGTCTGGGTCGGGGCCGCGGATTCCTCCTCGGCCTCCTCCTCGAGGTAGGCCGAGAACCGGATCTGGAGGCCGGCGGTCCCGTGGAGCGAGGCAACCTTGCCGGCCAGGGTCGTGATGTCGTAGCTGGGCTGGCTGGCGGACGCCGGGGCGCCGACCAGTCCACCGAGGAAGATCGTCGCCGGTACGGCGACAAGAACACTGAACCTCTTCACGAGGCGCCTCCATGTGTCGATGGGAGACGCCGGTCGGTGCGAGACAACCGCAGGGGCCGACGCTGGACAACCCTTGATGCTATTTCGGTGTCGGGTGCGCCGCCACCGGGCCGGTGTGGGGCATTTGCCGCCCACGCAGGGTCATCCAGAGGACGATAGGGCCTGCAGGCCGCGCCGAGGAGGCATCCATGTCCATGTCCGCGTCAGAGCTACCGGCCACCGCGTTCCACCCACCCACACCGGCGCCTGCACCGAACGGGGTGCGGGCACAGATCCTCGCGACCGAGCACTGGAGCCTGCTCGCGACGCGGAGCATGACCTGGTCGGAGGTCATGAGCCGGATCACGATCCACCTCACCGTCACCTCCGCGTCCCTGGTCGTGCTCGCCCTGATGGCGCAGGCGCAGGGGTTCGGCGGGGCCTTCCAGACCATGTCCATAGGACTGTGCGCCGTCGTCCTCGTGCTGGGCACGCTGACCGCCCAGCGGGTCGTCAACGCCAGCGTCGACGACGCCTCCACCGTGCTGGGCATGAACCGGCTCCGCGCCGCCTACCTCGAGATCGATCCCGGCCTCGAGCCCTACCTCATCACCTCCTGGCACGACGACCAGGGCGGGCTGATGGGCACCTACCTGATGGGGTGGCCGCGGTCGACGTTCAGCCACGTGCTGGCGAGCACCAGCGTCTTCATGCTGGCGCTCAACTCCATGGTGGCGGGGACCTTGGCCGCACTCATCGCCCACGCTGCTGGAGCCGGGACGGCGGTGGTGGTCGTCGCGGGGGTGGCGGTCGGTCTCGGTCATGTCGCCGCGATGGTGACCGTGGGGAACAGGACCTTCCGCGCGCCCAGGCAAGAGCCCCGGTTCCCGAGCCCGCCGGCGGGGGCGAGGGACTGAGGACTCCCCCGCGCCTGTTCGGCAACGTCCGCCTGACGCAGGCGTCCTCCACCCGCAGCATCAGGTCACGGATGAGCTCACCGTCCAGCTCGACCACGAGCGTGGTGGCCAGCCGGACGGGGTCTGCGAAGGTCGCCCGCCACGGCTCCGGGCTGGTGCGCACCTCGGTGAGCAACCGGCATACCGACTCCGGATGACGAAAGCGCGAAGTGGCCGCCATGTCTGGCGGACGCACGTGCGGTCCCCCGCAGAGCGCTGGCGGTGACCGGGTCCTACGACAGTCGGGGGGTGCGCGAGGGCCCCTGCGTGAGGACACTGGAGCGCCATGAGGGCTCGTCTGCCCGACCTGACCGGCACCGTCGACCGCGATGGTGTCGCCGTCGCCTACGAGGTCTTCGGCACCGAGGGGCCCTGGGTCGTCTTCTCCCCCATGGACCCGATCATCCACAGCCGTGGGTGGAAGGCCCAGGTCCCGTACCTGTCCCGCTACGCGCGGGTGTGCACCATCGACCCGCGGGGCAACGGTGCCAGCGACCGCCCGCTCGACCCGGCGGCCTACACCGAACAGGCCTACGCGGACGACCTGCTGGCGGTCGTCGACCACCTGGGGGTGGACCGCGCGGCGGTGGTCGGCGTGTGCGGAAGTGCGCTGTGGGGCCTGATGTTCGCGGCCCAGCACCCCGAACGGGTCTCCGCGTTCGTCGGCATCGGCACCCAGGGTGAGTTCCTGTCCCCCCGCGACCCGGTGCGACCGCTGTTCGGGCGCGACTGGCGTGAGGACTACCCGGCCTTCCTCGAGTTCTTCGCCGGGCTGCTCCTGCCCGAACCCCACTCGACCAAGCAGGTGGAGGACTTCGTCGCGTGGGGTCTGGACAGCCCGCTCGAGGTGCAGGTCGCCCTGACGCAGGGTCCGGAGGTCATCTCGTCGGTCGACGACGTCCTGGCCATCCTGGACGGGGTTCGGTGTCCGGTGCTGGCGATCCACGGCGACCTGGACCGCTGCCAGCCCATCGCGCGCGGCCAGCGCGTGGCCGAGCTCACCCGCGGCGAGCTGCTCGTCATCGAGGGGGCCGGCCACCTCCCGATGGGGCGCGAACCGGTGCTGGTCAACCTCGCGATCCGCGACTTCCTCCAGCGCGCCGGGGCCCTGGGCGGACTCCTCGCGGGCCAGCCTGCAGGACGGGGTGGCCCGCCGGGCGGGGCCGACGCAGACGTGGGCGGCGGACCGGCAGCCCGGGACGGCGGACCAGCCACCAGCCGGCGCTTCACGACACCGCGCAACCGGCCGCGGCGCGTCCTCTACCTCTCCTCCCCCATCGGGCTCGGGCACGCCCGCCGCGACCTCGCGGTGGCCCAGGCGCTGCGGGCGCAGGTGCCCGGGCTCGAGGTCGACTGGCTCGCGCAGGACCCGGTGACCCGCTTCCTCGCCGGGCACGGCGAACGGGTGCACCCGGCGTCGCGGTGGCTGGCCAGCGAGTCGGCGCAGTTCGAGGAGTGCGCCGGCGAGCACGACCTCAACGCGTTCCAGGCCGTGCGCCAGATGGACGAGGTGCTGGTCAACAACTTCATGGTCTTCAACGACCTCGTCGAGCAGGAGAGCTACGACCTGTGGACCGGCGACGAGGCCTGGGACGTCGACTACTTCCTCCACGAGAACCCTGACCTCAAGCGAACGGCCTACGCATGGCTCACCGACTTCGTCGGGTGGCTGCCCATGGAGCAGGACGACCCCGCCGCGACCGCCAGGGAGGCCGCGCTCACCGCCGACTACAACGCCGACATGCTCGAGCAGATCGCCCGCCTGCCCCGCATCCGCGACCACTCCCTGTTCGTCGGCAACCCCGAGGACGTGGTCGACGAGACGTTCGGGCCCGGCCTGCCCCGGATCCGTGACTGGGTGGGCGAGCACTACGACTTCACCGGCTACATCACGGGATTCGCACCGGAGGAGTTCGCCGACCGGGAAGCGTTGCGGCGGGAGTTCAGCTTCGGTCAGGAGCCGGTGTGCGTCGTGGCGGTGGGTGGCTCGGGGGTGGGCGGGCACCTGCTGCGGCGGGCCGTGGAGGCACACCGGCTGGCGGACAAGCGCGTGGACGGGTTGCGGACGGTCATCGTCACCGGACCACGCATCGACCCCGCGTCGGTTCCCCGGGCGCCGGGGCTGGAGGTCGAAGGCTACGTCCCCGACCTGCACCGCATGCTCGCCGCCGCTGACGTCGCGGTGGTGCAGGGCGGCCTGACCACGACGATGGAGCTCGCCGCTGCCGGACGCCCCTTCGTCTACGTGCCGCTGCGTCACCACTTCGAGCAGAACCGGCACGTGCGGCACCGGCTCGACAACTACGGTGCCGGGACCTGCGTGACGTGGGACGAGGCCTCACCCGACCGGCTCGCGGAGGCGGTCGTCACCAGCCTCGGTACCCACCCGGCATACAAGCCCGTGGAGAGCGACGGGGCCGCTCGGGCCGCCGCGCGCCTCGCCCAGCTCATCTGAGGCACGGCTCAGAGGTAGAGGCCGGTCTGGTCGTCCTGCACCCGCGCGGCCGCCACGGCGTGGATGTCGCGCTCGCGCAGCAGCAGGTACTCCTTGGACTGGATCTCGACCTCGGCGTGCTCCTGCGGGTCGAACAGCACCCGGTCGTCCACCTTGACCTGCCGGACGTTGGCACCGACGGCCACGACGGTCGCCCAGCCCAGCCGCTTGCCGACGCTGGCCGTCGCGGGGATCACGATCCCGCCACCGGACCGGCGCTCGCCCTCACCCTCCACCGACGCGAGCACGCGGTCGTGCAGCATCCGGATGGGGAGCCGGTCGGTGCCGCCCTCAGCCACGACGGCGGCGGATCGCCCCGATGCCGATCAGCGCGACCGCAGCGGCAGCCAGGGCAGCGACCCGCTCGGTGCGCAGCTCGCCGGACGGAGTGCGGGTGGCCTCGGTGAACCTGGCCTTTGCGGACTCGGCCTGTCGGCGCGCGATCTCCTTGGGGGCCGTGCGCGTGTGCAGCTCGTCCACCGTGCCTGCGAGCCGGTCGCGTGCGGCAGCGATCTCGGCCTCGAGCTCGGGGACCGACTTGGCCCGCGGCTGGCTCCCCGGTGCGCTCATCGCGGCAGCCCCTCAGTCCAGACCCAGGTCGCGCCGCAGCTTGGCGACGTGGCCGGTGGCCTTGACGTTGTACCAGGCGTGGGAGATCTTGCCGTCCTCGTCGACGACGAAGGTGCTGCGAAGCACACCCTCGACGGTCTTGCCGTAGAGCGTCTTCTCACCGAACGCGCCGTAGGAGTCCATGACCTTGCGGTCGGCGTCGGAGAGCAGCTGGATCGTCAGGCCGTCGTTGTCGCGGAACTTCGCGAGCTTTTCGGGGGTGTCCGGCGAGATGCCCAGCACCTCGTAGCCCTCGCGGTGCAGGGTGTTGATGTTGTCGCTGAAGTCGCAGGCCTGGGTGGTGCACCCGGGGGTCATGGCGGCGGGGTAGAAGTAGACGATCACCTTCTTGCCGCGAAGGTCCGACAGGCTTACCTTGCCACCCTTGTCGTCGGGCAGGGTGAAGTCCGGGGCGGTGTCGCCGGGGCTGAGTCTCTCGCTCACGTCGCTGTCCTCTCGCGGGGGTGGGCCTGCCACCCAACCTATCCCAGCCCCGCGTCATCCACCCGCGGTGCCCACGGCTGGACGCTGCCCCGGTCCGTCGCCGGCCCACTCCGCCTCGTCACTGCCCCACAGCCTTCCGGCCCACCCGAACTGCGCCGGCACGCCCGCGACCGCGAAGGCCGGCCGGGACTGCACGAGGCGCCCGAGCTCGGTGTCGGTCGTGCTGACCCACGGTGCCGGGTCCTCGACCCGGGTGGCGGGGCCGTCGAGTGCGTCGGTCTGTAGCAGCCAGTGGGCTGTGCGGGCGAGGTGGGCCCCGACGCGCCAGGTCCCACCGCGTTCCGCACGCCCGCGCAGCGCGGCCAGGACACCGGCGGCGAGGAGGTAGCCGGTCGCGTGGTCGAGCGCCTGCGCCGGCAGCGCGGCAGGGCGGTGCCCGTCCGCCGACTCGACCAGCGCGATGCCGGTGGCCGCCTGCACGATGCTGTCGAACCCCCGCCGCGGGCCCCACGGCCCGTCGGGCGTCCAGGCGGACAGGGTGGCGCAGACCAGCTGTGGGTGCACCTGGGCGAGGTGGTCAGGGTCCAGCCCGTATGCCGCGAGGGCACCTGGGCGGTAGCCCGTCACCAGCACGTCCGCTCCAGCGAGCAGCTCGTGCAGCCGCTCACGCGCGTGCTCGTCGTGGAGGTCCACGAGGGTGGACCGCTTCCCCGAGTCCGTCTCGAGGTGCTGGACGGGCAGCTCCGGGAGGTTGGGGCTGTCCACCCGCAGCACGTCGCAGCCGAGGTGGGCCAGCGTGCGGGTCGCGACGGGACCCGCGATCACGCGGGTCAGGTCGAGGACGCGCGGAGTCCGGCTCACAGGCACCGGTGGGGCGTCGCCCGTGGCGGCGACCGCCAGCACGTCGTGCCGCTGGACCGCGGACGCCTGGTCGCCGGCCATCCACTCGCGCAAGGACCTGACCCGCACCGCGATGCCGTGGTCCGCGTTGACGGTGTCCTCGAGCTCCTGGGCGGCGCGCTGCCTGATCACCTGGGCCGCGTCCTCACGGCCGGCGCCCTCGGGCAGCTCGAGCGCCCGGAGCAGCCGCTCCCGGTGGTGGGGGTAGTTCGCGTGGGTGCGCACCCAGCCGTCGGCCGCCTCGAAGAAGCCGGACAGCGGTGCGAAGCCGGGCTCGTGGCGCCCGTCGAGCGTCAGGAACTGGTCACCGCGGAAGGAGACCGCGACCTGCCGTGGGTCCACCCGGGCCTGCCCGGCGCCGCGCAGCGCTGCCCCGGCCACCGCGGCGGCGGCGACGGAGCCGACCGCCAAGGTGCCCACCGGAAGTGCGGCAGGAAGCGCACTGCCGGGCGCGAGGTCGAGGTGCGCCGCGGCATACGGCTCATCCAGCCCGAGCGCCGGGAGCACCTCTCGGAGCAGGTGGTTCACGCTCTGATGCTAGGGGCGCTGATCTGGCACCCGCCTTCGTGACATTTGTCATGGGGGCAAATCACCCCGTTGCCAGAGCCTGACAAGCGACCGCCACCCGACGGTTGCCTCCGGGGCCTCACCTGGCCCCACCCACCCACGAACGGGAGCACACGATGACCCATCGAGTCGGCCTCACGACCGCGGTCGCCGCCGTGGCCTGCCTCGCCGCAGGCCTGCCGGCAGCAACCGCAAGTCCAGCCTCACCCGCAGGGCCCCAGTCATCGAGGGCGCCGGAGAGCGCATTCACCGCCGCGAGCGCCGCTGACGGCGACGTGGCCTGCGCGCGTCCCGCGCCCGACGGCCGAGTCTCGACGACAATCCACTGCTACACCCCGAACGACATCCGCAACCACTACGGTCTCGACCCCCTGACGCCGACCACCAATGACGGGGCAGGCCAGACGATCGTGCTCGTCGACTCCTACGGCAGCCCGACGGCGGCCAGCGACCTCGCCTTCTTCGCGAACACCTTCAACGGGCCGACGCCGGACTTCGAGGCAGTGTTCCCGGGCGGCAAGGTCGACTACAGCCACGCCACGGGCAACGGCAGCGGCACCTCCGGCCCCACTGCGGCCGAGGGCTGGGCCGGTGAGGCCAACCTCGACGTGCAGTGGGCCTACGCCATCGCCCCCAAGGCGCACATCGTGCTCGTCGGCACCAAGCCCGCCGAGACCCAGGGCGTGCAGGGCATGCCGAACTTCATGAAGGCCATCGACTGGGCCATCAACAAGTACCCGGCCGGGACGGTCTTCTCGATGTCGTTCGGCACGGACGAGACCGCCTTCGCCGGCGGTTCGGCCGCCACGCAGTTCGCGAAGTTCGACCAGACGTTCCAGCGTGGCCTGGCCAAGCACGACACCTTCTTCGCCTCCTCCGGCGACGAGGGCTCGATCGGCGTCACGCGCGCCCACCACCAGACCCAGACGGCGGACCACGCGGCGACGAGCTACCCGAACACCTCGCCCTACGTGACCTCCGTCGGCGGCACGCAGCTGCAGTCCGGCTGGACCTGGAACCCCACGCAGGACAAGCCGTTCAACGACGACGGCAGCCGCAACGCGCTCTACTGGAACTGGACCCCCAGCGGTGAGAGCGAGGCGGTCTGGAACGAGAGCTGGGCCGGCATCGGCACCGGCGGCGGGCTGTCGAGCGTCTACCCGCGGCCGTCCTACCAGGACTCCGTGGCCGGCGTCGTCGGCAACCACCGCGGCGTGCCCGACCTGGCATGGAACGCCGCGGTCAACGGTGGCGTGCTCGTCTACCGCACGTACTTCCCGGTGATCGACGGGAAGGCGTCGTTCGGCGTGTTCGGCGGCACCTCCGCCGCGTCGCCACAGGCGG
>JAICSZ010000149.1 GCA_025936615.1 Pedococcus sp.
ACCCGTCGCAGCGCCCGCACGGAGCGGTGGTCGGGTCGTCGAGGGACTCCTGGAGGAACGCCATCCGGCACCCGTGGGTCTGCTCGTAGGCGACCATCAGGTCCTGCTCGCGCCGCCGTGCTGCCGCCACCCGCTCGTAGCGCTCGACGTCGTACTCCCAGGGCACGCCGGTCGACGTCCAGCCACCGGGAACCCGCTGGACCGCGCCGTCGACGTCGAGCACCTTGAGCAGGAGCTCGAGACGGGTACGCCGGATGTCGACGATCGCCTCCAGCGCCACCGTCGAGAGGGGCCGCGACGACTCCGCCAGCGCCCGCAGCACGGCGTCCGCCTGCTCCTGTCGCGGCATCGACGCGGACGCGAAGTAGGCCCACACCTCCTTGTCCTCGGGTCCCGGCAGCAGCAGGACGTCGGCCCGCTCGGTGGCCCGCCCGGCGCGGCCCACCTGCTGGTAGTAGGCGACCGGCGAGGACGGGGCGCCCAGGTGGAGCACGAACCCCAGGTCGGGCTTGTCGAAGCCCATGCCCAGCGCCGACGTGGCCACCAGCGCCTTGACCTCGTTGTCTCGCAGCATCGCCTCGAGCCGCTCGCGGTCGGCCGGGTCGGTGCGCCCGGTGTAGGAGCGCACCGCATGCCCTGCCTCGCGCAGCGCCACGGCCACGTCCTCGGCCGCCGCCACGGTCAGCGTGTAGATGATGCCGCTGCCCGGCAGGGAGTCGAGGTGTGCAAGCAGCCAGGCCAGCCGCTGCTCGGGCGACGTGAACGGCATGACGCCCAGGCGCAGCGAGTCTCGGGCCAGGCCGCCGCGCAGGGTCAGCACGTCGTGTCCGCCCACACCGAGCTGCTCGCCCACGTCGGTGACCACCCTGGCGTTGGCCGTCGCCGTGGTCGCCAGGACAGGGGTGCCGTCGGGCAGGGAGGCGAGCAGGTCGCGGATCCGGCGGTAGTCGGGCCGGAAGTCGTGTCCCCAGTCGCTGACACAGTGCGCCTCGTCGACCACGAGCAGCCCGCAGCGCGCCGCGAGGTCGGGCAGCTGCTCGTCGCGGAACCGCGGGTTGTTGAGCCGCTCGGGGCTGACGAGCAGCACGTCGACCTCGTCGCGGGCGAGCGCAGCCGACACCGTGCCCCACTCCTCGGCGTTGGCGGAGTTCATGGTCACCGCCCGGATGCCGGCCCGCCCGGCGGCCGCGACCTGGTCGCGCATCAGCGCCAGCAGCGGGGAGACGATGACGGTCGGCCCGGCCCCCAGCGCCCGCCGCAGTGCCGTGGCGACGAAGTAGACCGCGGACTTGCCCCACCCGGTGCGCTGGACCACGAGCACCCGTCGCCGCTCGCCGACGAGCGCCTCGACGGCCTCGAGCTGGCCCTCACGGAAGTCGACGTCGTCGCGCCCCACGAGGCGGCGGAGCACCGTGGTGGCTTCCGCGGTCAGGTCGGGTGCCGTCGTCGTCGAGTCCATGCCGACCACCGTATGCCGCGTGGCCGACACGTCCTCGCGGCCGTCCACAGGCCGTCCCCGACGGCCCGTCAGCCCCGGGCGGGCTCGTCCTCGACCAGGTGCACGGGGATGACCATCTCGTGGATCCCGGAGGAGGTGTGCACGGTCGCGTCGCCCCCGGCCATCAGGACGCTGGCCATCTTCGCGTTCTCCACCAGCACGTCGGCGGTGAAGCCCCGGACGCCGTGCCGGGCCGCGTAGTCGGACAGCAGCCGGTGCAGCGCACTGCCGAGGCCCTTGCCCTGCCAGGCGGAGTCCACCATGTACGCCACGTCGGCGAGGCCCGTCGAGCTGTCGACGTAGTACTGGCCCGAGGCGACCGCCTGCTCGCCCTCGCGCTCGCCGATCACGGCCATGAGCGCCATCTCCTGGTCGTAGCCGACGCTGCACAGGTGCTCGGCGGCATTGCGGGTCAGCGACTGCAGGTTGCGGAAGAACCTGGTGCGGACGTCCTCGGGATCCATGCGGTAGAAGAGGTCCTGCAGCAGGGCGGCGTCCCCCGTGTGCGTTGGCCGCACCAGCACTCGGGTGCCGTCCTTCAGGGTGACCTCGCGCTCCTCGTCGCCCGGATAGGGAGCCTTGGACCGCAGCTTCTGGTCCTTCGGCACCAGTCCGAGCGAGACCGCCTCGGCCAGCAGCGACTCGCGGTCATCGGGGTGCGCGATCTCGGTCAGCGCCACGGCACGTTCCCGCAGGGAGCGACCATGTAGGTACGTGACGCCGAACTCCGTTGCCACCCAACGCACTTCGTGTCGTGGGATCCCGACGGCCTCCGCGGGACCGAGCCGACCGGTGAACGCCGACGAGCCGTCCGGCTGGCGCGACGCCACTGCCACGATCGCCTTGCCTCCGGGGGAGAGCGATGCCGCCCGGTGGAAGTCCGGCTCCGCGGCAAGGCCGCCGTAGAGCCGGCCCCCGAGGGCGTCGATGCAGACCTGGCCGGTCAGGTCGACCCGGAACGCCTGGGTCACCGAAACCAGGGCCTGCTGGTCCGCCAACCCCGCTTGGACCTCGTCGATGGGCCGGAACTCGAACACCGTGCTGTGGTCCAGCGCGTCGTAGAGCCGGCGCGTGCCCATCGCCAGGCTGGCGACCACCTTGCCGGTGTCGGTGCCCTTGCGGGCGCCGGTGACGACGCCGCTCTCGACCAGGTCGAGGACCGGTTCGGTGACGACGTCGGAGTGCACCCCGAGGTCGCGTCGCTCGGTGAGGTGGGACAGCACCGCCGTGGGCACCCGGCCGAACCCGATGTGCAGGGTGGCGCCGTCGTCGATGATCCTCGCGACGTAGCGGGCAATGCGTTCGCCGACGTCGCCGACCCCGGGGTGGACGTACGTGACCACCTCCGGCTCGACCTCGACGAAGTAGTCGATGTCGGAGACCGCCACCTCGCTGCTGCCGGACGTCCACGGCATGGCGGCGTTCACCTCGGCGATCACCGTGCGGGCTGCTGCGATCGCGGACGGCGCGGCGTCGACGGACACGCCGAGGCTGCACCGGCCATCGACGGGCGGCGTCACCTGCACGACGGCGACGTCGATCCGGACCGTCCCGGCCCGCAGCAGGGCCGGCACGTCGGTCAGCGCCATCGGCACGTACTCGACCAGCCCCTCGGGGAGCAGGTCGGACAGGGAGCGGCCCAGGAACATGCTGCGGTGCTCCAGGGATGCGCCGTCCACGGCCAGGCCGTCGGTGAGGAAGTGGACCAGCCGGGTCCCGCGGTGCTCGTAGGGGACCTGCTCGAGCAGACGCACCACGGTCCGGGGGGTGCCACAGGCGCTGCCGACGTAGACGTTCGAGCCCGGCGCGATGGACGCGACGGCCTGCTCGGCGGAGACGAGCCGCCCCCTCCAGTCCTCGTCCCCGCCGGCAGCCGTCCGGGACCCTGAGGTCGTCGTGCTCATGACGGGATCGCGCGGGGAGCCATCTGCCGAGCATGCCACCAGCGCGAGAGCGCCCGCGGGCGTTGGTGCAAATGTCCCCTATGCCGGCAGGCAGGGGCGGGTGGGAGCCGGGCGGTGGCCCTGCGAAGATGGGCGCATGCCAGCCGACCCCGTCGTCGAGCGACCCATGGACAAGCCCGCAGGGCGGTACCGCGTCAACGTGCCGCTGCGGTGGAGCGACATGGACGCCTACGGCCACGTCAACAACGTGCAGTTCCTCCGACTGCTGGAGGACGCGCGCGTCATCGGCTTCGAGGAGTGGTTCGGGCAGGACCGCTCGGTGCTGTCGGAGGGCATCCTCGTCGCGCGGCACGAGATCGAGTACCTCGCCCCGCTGCTCTTCCGGGTCCCGCCGATCGTCGTCGAGATGTGGGCGACCCGAATCGGCGGTGCCGGCTTCGACCTCGCGTACGAGGTCCGCGACGGCAACGGCGAGGGCGACACCGTCTACGCCCGCGCCGAGACCACCCTGGTCCTCTACGACTTCGCCAACCTGAAGCCGCGTCGCATGGACCAGGCGCTCAGAGCCGTCCTCGAGCGCCATGCAGGCGACCCGGTCCCGTTCCGGTGGCGTCGCCGGTGAGCGTGTCGGTGGAGGTCGGGTGAGCACCGCCGAGCTCGTCTTTCCCGACGCGGAGTCGTTGACGGACCTCGGCACCTTCGTGCGCCGGGCGAAGGCGGCGGACGAGGACGGCGCGGTGCGGCTCCGGGCGCACGGGACCACCTTGGCGGTGACCGTCGGGGTGCTCTCCGGGACCGGCGTCATGGCGGAGGGGACCGTGCTGGGGCTGCGAGCGGTGGCCCTGGCGGAGCCGGCAGACCTCGACACCACGGTGCCACTGGCTGCCGTGACCGACCGGCTGGCCAGGGACGGCAGCCGTGCGCTAGCGGTGCCACCCACGGTCGTGCACCCGGCCTGGGCGGCGGTGACCGCGCCGCGGGCCGGCTGGGAGCGGGTCGGCAGCATCCCGACCGACCTGCTCAACGACGTGGCCCGTGAGGGAATCGCGGAGATCGCCACCGGGGCGCCCGAGGGCTCCGGTGCCAAGGCGGTCGCGGGGCTGCGCCGCGCCGTGTGGGCGAGGCCGACCACGACGGTGCCGCCGGTGACCGCGGGAGGTGCCTTCGCGGCATACGCCCTCGGCTTCTCCAGGCCCGGCACGGCGGTGACGGTGTGGGCGCACGGCCGCTGGACGCGGCTGTCGACGCCCGCCGGTCACGTCCTGATGCGCTGACCCGCCACGACGATCAGGGATGCCACGACACTGAGGCCGAGCCACATCGCCACGTAGACCGGCACGTCCTGCCCGGCCGTGGTGTGCAGTGCCGCAAACACCGCGCCCGCGGCAGCAATGCCGAGGACGGAGCCGAGCACGTCGGCGAGCTGGAGCGAGGACGACGCGGAGCCGTGGTCGGCGGCCGGCGTGAGCGTGAGCGCGAGCACCGACAGGCTGGCGGTGCCCAGACCCATGCCCGTTCCGCAGGCGACCAGCGCGACTGCGACGAGCCACGGGTGCCAGCCGAAGTGGGTGACGGCGACGACGCCGAGCAGCCCCACCGTGAGCAGGCCGCCCCCGGCCGAGACCAGGTGGGCGCGGCGACCGCCCCAGCGGTCACGGCCCTGCACCCACGAGCCCGCCGACCAGCCCAGCGAGCCGACGGCCAGGACGGTGCCGGCCGCGCGCAGGCTCAGCCCCCGCTCGTTGACGAGCATCAGGGGGATGTAGGTGATGGTCCCGAAGAACGAGGAGGTGAACAGCGAACGGGCGAGCATCACCGAGGGCAGGCCGCGCCGCATCAGCCAGGTGCCGGCCGGCAACAGCAGTGGTGCAGCCAACGCGACGCCGAGCACCCCCAGGACGGCCACCAGGGTGTGCGCCGACCAGCGGATGACCAGGTCGTAGGTCCCCCACTGGAGCGCGCCGGCCGACGCTGCGATCAGCAGCCCGAACCACGCCGCCTTGGTGTGTGCGCGGTGGTCGCGGCTCGACCCCTCGACCGTGGCGTCGGCGGCCGCGATCTGGCCGCGTCGGGTGGCGACCAGCGCCAGCGCGACGGCGACCGGCACGACGACCAGCCAGAACACCCAGCGCCACCCCCACGTCGTGGTCACCCACGCGGAGATCGGCGGACCCAGTAGCGAGGGCAGCACCCAGGCAGCCGAGATGACGCTGAAGACCTTGGGCCGCAAGGTTTCCGGGTACGCCCGACCGATCACGACGTACGCGGCCACGATGATCAGCCCGGCGCCCAGACCGGCGACCCCACGGCCCGTGAGGAACAAACCGAAGCCCGACGCGGACCCGCACAGGGCCGAGCCGGCCGCGAACAGGAGCTGCCCGACGTACAGCGACGGCAGCGGACCGGCACGGTCGCACCACACGCCCGCCACCACGATCCCGAGGAGCTGGGTCGTGAGCATCACCGAGAAGGCCAGGCCGTAGGAGCGGACGGCGTCGAGCTCCTTGGCGGCCTCGGGCATGGCCGTCGAGTCGGCCCTGCCCGCGAACGCGATGACGGTGATGAGCGCCACGAGCGCCCCGGTGTTCAGC
>JAICSZ010000160.1 GCA_025936615.1 Pedococcus sp.
CGGGTCCCGTCCTCGGCGACGCCGTCCCGGAGCCGGGGCCGCCGGTCTCAGCCGGGAGCGCGGGACTGAGCCGCTGACCGACGACGAAGGCCCGCGCTCCTGTGCGGGCCCGGGCCTTGGTTGTCCGCTCCCCCGGTTGGACTCGAACCAACAACCCTTCGATTAACAGTCGAATGCTCTGCCAATTGAGCTACGGGGGAAGGTGGCCTGGGCGGTCTCCCGCCGTCGGCGCTGCGCAACCATAGCAAAGGATCAGCGCCGCACCGAAACTGCTTGCGTCTGCGAGTTTGCCCACCAGCGGGGCAAACTCGCAGACGCAAGCTGGAGGTGGGTCAGGTCAGGTGAGGCCGACCTGCTCGCGCAGGTAGGCGAGGGCGCCGTCGACCGCTGCCTGCACCCCCGGGTCGCCGGCGCGCACCCCCCGACCGAGCAGCACCTGGTCGACGAGCTCCCCGGTCGACAGGTCCTGACGGATCACCACCCGCCCGGTACGACGGGGACCGAGGTCGACGTCCTGGGCCAGCACCACGCTGGCCTGGACCCGTTCGCGCACGGTCTCCTCGAGCAGGGTCGGCTCGCGGAACACCCACTGCGACGGCCGTGCGCCGTCCACCCAGGTCACGGTGAGCTGGAACAGGTCCGAGGACCACGTCCCCGCGTCGACCAGGTGCCACGCCCGGTCGAGCGCGCGCTCACCAGCCGGCTCCACGGCACACAGCTTGTGGTTGGTCGCCACCACAGTGGCGCCGGAGCCCTCGTCACGCGCCCACGACAGCACGCGCTCCCCGCGGCCGAGGTCGAGGGCGGAACGCACCTCGTCGGGCAGCTTGTCGCCTCTGCGCAGCGAGAAGGCCATCACGACGCCCGGTCGCGCAGCCTGGCCAGCTCGCGCTGGAGGTCCTGGAGCTCGGTACTGAGCGCACGGGCCCGGCCGGGGTCCGCGTGCGGGTCGGCGGCCATGCGTCGCATGGCTGACATGGCGTCGGCGATCCGGCGGGCCAGCGAGACCTCGTGGACGCGGACCAGCAGCGCATCGACGTACCGCCGCTCGGGGCGGCCGGTCGCCTTGTCGAAGCGGGTCGGCAGCTCAGCCACGGCCAGCTCGGCGACCAGGCCTCGCACCGACAACGGGGCCGCCTCGGCCACCCGGTCGGCCCACGCCTGTGCCGACAGCGCCGGCTGCGGGCCACCCGCACCACGGACGCCGTCGAACACAGCACGGTGCGCCGGAGCGGTGAAGGCCTCGGGCGCGATCCCGTCGACGTCGGCCGGCTCGAACGACGTGGGGTACTGCAGCAGCGTCTGCAACAGCTGCCGCTCGGCGAACACCACGGGGTCGCGCAGGTCGGGAGCGGGCAAGGCAGCGCGGGCCTCGGCGGCGGAAGGCTCGGGCACGACATCGGCGTCCGGCCGCTGCACGGTGGCCTCCGACTTGGCCTCGCGGGCCGCCATCCGTCCGGCCCTGGCCACCTCGGCCTGGACCTGCTCGACCTCGACCCCGATCCAGCCTGCGACGGTGCGGATGTACTCGGGGCGCATCGAGGAGTCCCGGATCGACTGAACGATCGGAGCCGCCGCCCGCATGGCCTGCACCCGGCCCTCCGCGTTCGACATGTCGAACCGCCCGATCGTGGTGCGCACTGCGAACTCGAACATCGGCACCGCGTCGTCGATGAGGTGGCGCACCGCGTCGTCACCCCTGGCGATCCGCAGGTCGCACGGGTCCGCACCACCCTCGGCCACGGCGACGAAGGACTGCGACGCCCATCTCTGGTCCTCGCCGAAGGCGCGCATCGCGGCCTTCTGGCCCGCCGCGTCACCGTCGAAGGTGAACACCACCTTCGCCGGCGCCAGGTCGCGCTCGTCGCGCATGATCCGCCGAAGCACCTTGATGTGGTCGACGCCGAACGCCGTCCCACACGTCGCGACCGCCCCCTCGACGCCGGCCAGGTGGCAGGCCATGACGTCGGTGTAGCCCTCGACGACCACCGCCTTCCGCTCCCCCGCGATCGCCTTCTTGGCGACGTCCAGGCCGTAGAGGACGGTGGACTTCTTGTAGATCGGCGTCTCGGAGGTGTTGAGGTACTTCGCCGCGATCCGGTCGTCGTCGAACAGCCGACGCGCCCCGAAACCGACCGTGTCGCCCGTGATGTCGCGGATCGGCCACACCAGCCGCCCCCGGAACCGGTCGTAGACCCCGCGACTGCCCCGACCCGACAGGCCCCCGAGCGTCAGCTCCTCCTCGGTGAAGCCCTTGGCGCGCAGGTGGCGCGACAGCTCCTCGCCCCCGCGCGGTGCGAAACCCACCCCGAACCGCCTCGCCGCGTCGCTGTCGAACCCTCGCTCGCGCAGGAAGTCGCGCCCCACACGCGCCTCCGACGACGTCGTGTCGAGCAGCCGCTCGAGGTAGAACTCGGCCGCCACCCGGTGTGCCTCGATGAGCCGCGAGCGCCGCCCGAGCGACTCACCCCGGTCGCGCGGGCCACCCCCCTCTTCATAGTGCAGCTCCATGCCGAGCTTCTGCGCCAGCCGCTCCACCGCCTCGGTGAAGGTCAGGTGCTCGACCTTCTGGACGAAGGAGATGACGTCACCGCCCTCGCCGCAGCCGAAGCAGTGCCAGGCGCCGACCACCGGGCGGATGTTGAACGACGGCGTCTTCTCGTCGTGGAACGGGCACAGCCCCTTCATCGAGCCCGGGCCGGCCGGCCGCAGGGTGACGTGCTCGCGCACGACGTCCTCGATCGACGACCGCTCCTTGACGAGCGCGATGTCGTCGGCCTTGATCCGACCCGCCACTGGCCCTCCTGTTCGCGCCGAGTCTAGGTGGTGCACCCAGTGGCGACGCGGGTTCCCCACAGGTGCGTCCACGTGAACAGGGGATTCGGCATGCGGCGTGGTCGCGAGGTAAGGTAAGGCTTGCCTTCTCGACGGAGCGGAGGCCGCGAAGGTGACGGGCACCGGGTGCTGACCACCCGGCATACCGCCGCCGTCCCTGACCTCGACCACTGGAGAACTCACCGCGTGATGCGCCGACGGACCGCCCTGCTCACCCTCGCGACTGCAGCGACCCTCGCCCTGACGGCGTGCGGCGACGGCAGCCTCGAGGCGACCGGCAAGCTCGACCCGGACAAGCTGACCATCTACAGCGCCCAGCACGAGAACCTCACCCAGGCGTGGGCCAAGGCGTTCCAGGACAAGACCGGGGTCAAGGTCCAGATCCGCTACGGCGGCGACTCCTCGATGGGCAACCAGATCGTCCAGGAGGGTGCCAAGTCGCCGGCCGACGTGTTCCTCACCGAGAACTCCCCCGCGATGACCACCGTCGCCAACGACGGCCTGCTCGCGAAGGTCGACGAGCCCACCATCGCCCAGGTCGGCAAGCCGTACGCCCCGAGCACCCATGACTGGGTCGGCATCGCCGCGCGCTCCACGGTGCTCGTCTACAACCCGTCCAAGATCAGCGAGTCCGAGCTGCCGGCGTCGATCATGGACCTGCAGGACCCGAAGTGGAAGGGCAAGTGGGGGGCGGCCGCGGGTGGCGCCGACTTCCAGGCCATCGTCAGCGCCATCCTCGAGCTCGAGGGCGAGGCCAAGGCCGAGGCTTGGCTGCAGGGGCTCAAGGACGGGGCGAAGATCTACCAGAACAACATCGCCACCATGAAGGCCGTCAACGCGGGCCAGGTGCCGATGGGGATCATCTACCACTACTACTGGTACCGCGACCAGGCCCTCACCAAGGCAGGCAGCAAGAACACCAAGCTGCACTACTTCAAGAACCACGACCCGGGCGCCTTCGTGAGCCTGTCCGGCGGGGCGGTGCTCAAGTCGAGCAAGCACGCCGCGAACGCCCAGAAGTTCCTCGCCTTCGTCACCGGCCCCGAGGGCCAGAAGATCCTCGCCACCAGCGACGCCAAGGAGTATGCCGTGGGCGTGGGTGTGGCGTCCGACCCGGCGCTGCCTCCGCTCGCCTCCCTCGAGGCACCGGACGTGGACCCGTTCAAGCTCAACGGCCCCAAGGTCATCGAGCTGATGACGCAGGTGGGCATCCTCTAGGTGGCCCGGACCCGGCCCGGCTCGCGCGGCTCGGCACCACCCGTCGTGGTGGCGGCCGGGGTGGCCGTGTCGGCGCTGTGCGTCCTGCCGCTCGTGGTCGTGGCGGTCAAGGCGTTCCAGGTCGGTGGCGGGCGCGCGTGGGACCTGCTGTGGCGGCCCCGCGTCGGTGAGCTGCTGGGCAACACGACCTCGCTGGTCGTGCTGACCGTGGCGATCACCACCGCCCTGGGCATCGGGGCGGCCTGGCTGGTCGAGCGCACCACCCTGCCGGGCCCGGGCGTGTGGCGGGTCCTGATGGTGGCTCCCCTCGCCGTGCCCGCGTTCGTCAACAGCTATGCCTGGGTCACCGTGCTGCCCAACCTCGACGGGTTGTCGGGAGCGGTGCTCGTGACGTCGCTGTCCTACTTCCCGTTCGTGTACCTGCCCGTCGCGGCGGTGCTGCGCGGGCTGGACCAGAGCATCGAGGACTCCGCGCGGTCGCTCGGCCTCGGCCCCTGGCGCACCTTCTTCCGGGCCGTGCTGCCCCAGGTCCGCCCGGCAGCGCTGGGGGGCATGCTGCTCGTCGGCCTGCACCTGCTGTCCGAGTACGGCGTGCTGGCCATGCTGCGCTTCCCCACGTTCACCACCGCGATCCTCGAGCAGTTCGAGGTGGCGTTCAGCAACAGCGCGGGCAGCCTGCTGGCGCTCGTGCTGATCGGGCTGTGCCTCACCCTGCTGACCGTCGAGCTGCTGCTGCGCGGCACCCGGCGCCACGCCCGGCTCGGCCGCGGCGCCGCTCGTCGGGCGACGCCGGCCCGGCTCGGTCGCTGGACCCTGCCGTCGCTGGGCGGGCTCGGCGTGCTGGCCCTGTTGGCGCTGGGCGTCCCGATCTGGTCGCTGGTGCACTGGCTGTCGGCAGGCAACCCGGAGTTCGACCCGACCGCGCTTGTCCGCACCCTCGGCACCACCGTCGGGCTCGCCCTCAGCGCCGGAGTGCTCACCGTCGTCGCGGCCTTCCCCGTGGCATGGATGATCTCCCGGCGACGGACGTGGCTCTCCGTGGCCGTCGAGCGCCTCACCTACGTCGCCTCCTCGCTGCCCGGCGTGGTCATCGCCCTCGCGCTGATCACCCTGACCGTCCGCTACGCCCGCCCGCTGTACCAGACCGCCTTCGTCCTCGTCGCGGCATACACCGTCCTGTTCATCCCCCGCGCCATGGTGAGCATCCGGGCAGCCATGGCACACGCGCCCGAGGAGCTGTCCGAGGCAGCGCGCGCGCTGGGTGACGGCCCGCTGCGCGCCTTCGTGCGGGTGCTGCTGCCACTGACCGCACCCGGTGCGCTGGCCGGCTTCGCGATGGTCTTCATCGCGGTGTCGACCGAGCTCACCGCCACCCTGCTGCTCGCCCCGACCGGAACCCAGACCCTGGCGACCGCGTTCTGGACCGCGAGTGGCAGCATCGACTACGCCGGGGCGGCGCCGTACGCGGCTGCGATGATCCTGGTGTCCGCACCACTGACCTACCTGCTGCTTCGCCAGCCCGAGGAGGATCCAGCCCTGTGACCACGCTGCGCATCTCCGGCGTCGCCGCGTCCTACGGCGGGCAGCCCGTCCTGCACGGGCTCGACCTCGTCGTGCCCAGCGGCACCACGTCGGCGA
>JAICSZ010000236.1 GCA_025936615.1 Pedococcus sp.
CTCGATCTCACGACCGATCCCGGGTTCGGCGGGGTCTCGAACTGGACCCGCGAGCAGATGCTCGAGGTCTACGCCGACCGGGGCGGCGACCCGGACCGCTCCGGCAAGCGCGACGTCCTCGACCCGCTGCTGTGGCGAGCGGCGCGAGCCGGTGAGCCGTCGTGGTCGGCGGACGGGCTGCCCGACGGCCGTCCGGGGTGGCACGTGGAGTGCACGGCGATCGCCCTGCAGCACCTCGGGATGGCCTTCGACGTGCAGGGTGGCGGCACCGACCTGGTCTTCCCGCACCACGAGATGAGTGCCACCCAGGCCGTGGTGCTCACCAAGGAGCGTCCCTTCGCCCGGACCTACACCCACCAGGCGATGGTCGGCCTCAACGGCGAGAAGATGAGCAAGTCCAAGGGCAACCTCGTCCTCGTGTCCAAGCTGCGCGCCGACGGCATCGACCCGATGGCCATCCGGCTCGCGCTGCTGGCGCAGCACTACCGCACCGAGTGGTCCTGGACCGACGCCCTGCTGGCCCAGGCCCAGGAGCGGCTCGAGACGTGGCGGTCCGCGCTGTCGGTCAACACCGGCCCGCCGGCCGAGCGCGTCGTGCAGGCCGTCCGCGACCGCGTTGCCGACGACCTCGACACTCCGGGCGCCCTTGCGGTGGTTGACCGCTGGGCCAAGGAGTGCCTCACACGCGGCGGCACGGACCCTGCCGCGCCAGGGGTCCTCGCCCGCTTGCTGGACCGGCTGCTCGGCGTCCGGGTCTAGCCGCAGCTCGAGCGGCTCAGCCCACCGTCGAGCCGCTCGAGAGCGCCTCGGCGACCGGCGTGCAGGGCAGCCAGGGGTGGTCCTCATGGCTCGACGTGGGGTCGTGGGCCATGGGAATGGTGTCCATCTGGAGGGCCATCGTTGCCAACCGTGCCTGCGCCGGGCGCACCCGCGTCATCGCGACCGACATGACGCGCAGGGCCGCGCGCGGGATGTGGGCCACCCTCGACTGGCCCGTGACCAGACGCGCCAGCTCCGTCATGGTCAGGTCCTCCGGGCCGCCGACGTCGATGACGGCGCCCCGCAGGCTGGGGTCCACGACGGCACGGTGGACCGCGGCCGCGACGTCTGCCACCGTGACGAAGTTGACCGGGTTGGCGCCCCGCCCGAACACCTTCGGGACCCCGCTGCGGCCGGCGGTCTGGCGCATCATCTCGGCCCACAGCTCGACATAGGCGGTCGGCCGCACGACCGTCCAGTCGACCCGGCCCGGCTCGCCTTGGCGCAGCTCCTGCTCCGCGGCGGCCTTCATCCGCATGAGCTCCATCGGGTGCTCGGGGGAGGCGTCGATGCTGGACAGCAGGACGACGTCGGCGCCGACGCCTCTCGCCGCGCGGATGAGGGCGAGGTTGCCGTCCCGGTCGACCTCGGCAGGCGACTCGCCGTAGGTGGGATCCACGCCCTGGACGGCCGACACCACCACGTCCGACCCGGTCACCGCGGCGGACAGGGTCTGCGGCCGCCGCACGTCAGCGGCCACGAACTCGGTCCCGTCCGGGAGGCCGTCGTGGACGTGGCGACCGACCAGCCGGACCGGGCGCCCGTCGGCCACGAGCCGCGAGGCGACGAGTCGTCCCAGCCGACCGGTCCCTCCCACGATGGTGATCACGGCGTCACGTCCGCGCGGGTGAGGTCCGCGATCGCGGTGTCGATGCCGCCCTGTGCCCCAAGGTCGTCGGTCGGCTCCACGTAGAACCGGTTGGCACGCACCAGGTCCCCCTCGTGCGGGCCGACGGTCATGATCATCACCCCGTGGAGGAGGTGTCGGCCGCCGTCGAGGCGGGTGCCGGACATCTCCCACTCGGTCCACCACTCGTCCCCGCGACCGGGGACGGCATCCCTGAGGGTGGCGCGGATGTCGGGGATGAGGGCGAAGAACTGCTCCCAGTTGCGCCGCACCTGGCCGGGGCCGGTGAAGTTGCGCGACGGGTGGTTCGGCATGACGAGCCGGTAGTCGTCGGCGAAGCAGGCGACGAGGCCGTCGAGGTCGTGGGCGTCGGTGGCGGTCACCAGGCGTTGCAGCGTCGGTGGCAGCCCTAGTGGATCGGGCATGGTGACCTCGGGTTGTGAGAATTCGATACAGTGATGTGTATCTGAACTGGGAGGATCCTCCGCATGGGTCGTG
Source organism: Pedococcus sp. (assembly GCA_025936615.1). The sequence continues at coordinate 2,165 of JAICSZ010000236.1, forward strand.
ACGTCAAGGGCTCCGGGGCTGCGGCCGGCTCGGGACCTGCTGTCGGTTCGCCGTCTCTGGCGGGACGGCGCTACGACGCGAGCGGGCGTCGGCGGGCATCGGCCCAGCGACGCCAGGAGGTGCTCGCCGCCGCACGTTCCCGCTTCCTCGCGGACGGGTACGTCGCCACCACCGTCGCGCAGGTCGCCGAGGATGCAGGCGTCAGTGCCGAGCTGGTCTACAAGTCGTTCGGCTCGAAGGCGGGGCTCGCCCGCGCGGTCTGGGACCGCGCCCTGCGGGGCCAGCAGGCCAGGCCGGCCGAACGCCGCTCCGACGAGGTGTCGTCCTCAGCCACGGACCCGCGGGTGATCCTGCGCAACTGGGCGGTCCTGTCCGCCGAGGTGAGCGAGGTAGGCGCGCCACTGCACGCCATGGTGCGCGCCGCCGCCCAGGTCGACGAAGGTGCTGCGGTGCTCTTCGAGGACCTCGAGCAGGCCCGGGCGCAGCGCATGACGCACAACGCGGCATACCTGCTCGACGCTGGCCACGTGCGACCCGGGCTGACCCCCACCCAGGTGCGCGACGTCCTCATGCACGCCTCCGGTGAGATCTATGAGGCGTTCGTGCTTCGCCGAGGCTGGGACCGCGACGCCTACGTCGAGGTCACCTACCGCTTCCTGGAGAGTGCGCTGCTTGCCTAGCCCGGTCCCTCCTGGCCGCGCCGGCGCAGGTAGCGCTCGAACTCGCGGGCAATCGCGTCACCGCTCGCCTCGGGCAGGTCGGCGGTGTCCTGCGCCTCTTCCAAGGTCTGGACGTACTCCGCCACCTCCTCGTCGGTGTCGGCCAGCTCGTTGATGCCGCGCTCCCAGGCACGGGCGCCCTCGGCCAGGTCGCCGTGCGGGATCGGGATGTCGAGGAGCTCCTCGAGCCGCGACACCAGCGCCAGCGTCGCCTTGGGGGAGGGGGAGTGGCCCGCGTAGTGGGGCACCGCCGCCCAGCACGAGATGGACTGCAGGCCGGACTGGGTCGCGGCGTCCGCCAGCACGCCGACGATGCCGGTCGGGCCCTCGTAACGGCTGGGCTCGAGGTCGAAGCGGTGCAGCACGTCCTCGTCGTCGGACGTGGCGGTGACCGGGATGGGCCGGGTGTGCGCAACGTCCGCCATGAGGGCGCCCAAGGTGAACACGGCGGTGGCGCCGACCTGCTGCGCGAACTCCATCAGCTCGATGGTGAACGCGCGCCACCGGAAGGACGGCTCGATGCCCTGCACCAGCACCACGTCGCGGTCGATCCCCTCGGGGTGCGCCACGAGGATCCGGGTGGTGCGCCAGTGGATGCGACGGCGGCCCTCGTCGATGACGACGCGCGGCCGGTTCACCTGGAAGTCGTAGTAGTCCTCGGGGTCGAGCGCGGCGATCGCCTCCGCGTCCCACACCTCGACGAGGTGGTCCACAGCGGCGGTGGCGGCCTCGCCCGCGTCGTTCCATCCCTCGAAGGCGGCGATCACGACCGGGTTGTCCAGCTCCGGCACGTCCTCGAGCTCGATCACCAAGGTCCTCCTCGTCGCCGCTGCCCGGTCCCGGCCGGGCCCGACACTTCCCAGCCTACGCACGCCACCTCATGGACGTCGGGACGCGCCGTACACTCGCCACCGTGACCGCCCTGCCTGCCGCCGTCTTCTGGGACATGGACGGGACCCTGGTCGACACCGAGCCCTACTGGATCAACGCCGAGCACTCGGTCGTCGAGGAGGCCGGCGGTGTCTGGAACGACGAGTACGCCCACCAGCTGGTCGGCAACGACCTCATGGTCTCGGCACAGTTCATCCGGGACAACAGCCCGGTGGAGCTCGAACCCGTGCAGATCATCGAGGAGCTGCTCACCCGGGTCGTGTCGCAGGTGCGTGACCACGTCCCGTGGCGGCCCGGCGCAGTGGAGCTGCTCACCGCGCTGCGGGCTGCCGGCGTCCCGAGCGCCCTGGTGACGATGTCGTGGCGCTCGCTGGCCGACGCCGTCGTCGCAGCCCTCCCGGCGGGAGCGTTCGACGCCGTGATCACCGGGGACGAGGTCGAGCACGGCAAGCCGCACCCCGAGCCCTACCTCGCCGCGGCGCGGGCGCTCGGGGTCGGGCTCGCGGAGAGCGTCGCCATCGAGGACTCGCCCACCGGTGTCCGTTCGGCCGTTGCCGCCGGGGTTCCCACCCTCGCGGTGCCCCACGTGGTGCCGGTCCCCGTGACCCGGGGAGCCATCCAGGTGCCGAGCCTGGTCGGGATCACCCCGGCCGACCTGCGGCGGTTGTTCGACGGCGCGCGGGCGCCTCAGTCGTCGGCCGGCACGGCCTGACCCGAGGCGACCGGGTCGAGGGCCAGCTCGGCGGCGTTGTCGGGCAGCGGTGGGGGAGTGCCGCCCCATGC
>JAICSZ010000321.1 GCA_025936615.1 Pedococcus sp.
CTCGACGTCGACGCGCGGGCAGTTCGCGGTGAGGGTGGTGCGCTGGACCACCGCGGAGCTGCCGATGGTGAACCGCGCCTCGACGACGGCGCGGAGCGGACCGCTCTCGACGAGCTCGACGGCCGGCTCGTGCGCGGAGGTCCAGGTGCGTGCGTGCGGCCGGTCGAGGTCCCAGGCGTCCCACCTGGCCGGCACGTCCGGGTGCAGCCGAAGCTCCGCTGCGCGCTGGCCTGCGGGCAGCGCCTCCCGGTCGCCGTGGACGGGGTCGACGAGGCGCTCGATCGACCCGTCGTCGGCGACGGTGACGGTGAGAAGCCCGTTGGAGAGCGCGCGGCCCCGGACGGTCACCGGGTGAGTCGGCGCCACCTCGGTGGGTGCACCGACGGACGAGGCCGGCACCTGGACCAGGCGCGGCCCGCCACCCATGTCGAGGACCTCGGTCCTGGGGAACGGGCTGGCGTTGAGCACGCCGCCGCCGAGCAGCGCGAGTGCCTCGTCCACCAGCGCCACCAGCTCGGCGGTCAGCCGCTCGTAGTCGGCGCGTGCCTCGCGGTGCACCCAGGCGATGGCGCTCCCGGGCAGGATGTCGTGGAACTGCAGGAGCAGGAGGCGCTCCCAGGCGGTGCGCAACCGGTCAGCAGGCCACTCGCCGCGCCCGCGCACCACGACCGTGGTCCAGGCCAGCTCGGCCTGGCGCAGCAGGGCCTCGCAGCCGCGGTTGCCGACCTTCATGGCCCGCTGGCTGGTCAAGGTGCCCCGATGGAGCTCGAGGTAGAGCTCACCGGCCCACACCGGTGCCCACGCGGAATACTCCTCGCGCACCTCGTCGAAGAAGGACCGGGCCGTGCCGACGCGCACGCTGGGCGAGCCCTCGAGCGAACGGAGCCGGCGTGCGCGCTCGAGCATCTCGCGGGTCGGGCCGCCGCCGCCGTCGCCGTACCCGAACGGGACGAGCGCCTGACGCGACCTGCCCTTCTCGGCCAGCTGGCGGGCGGAGCGGTGCAGGTCCGCCCCGCCGAGCTTCGACTCGTAGGTGTCGGCCGGCGGGAAGTGGGTCAGGACGCGGGTGCCGTCGATGCCCTCCCACCAGAACGTGTGGTGGGGAAAGGTGTTGGTGTCGTTCCAGGACAGCTTCTGGGTCAGGAACCACTGTGCCCCAGCGAGTTTCGCGATCTGCGGGTAGGCCGCGGTGTAACCGAACGAGTCCGGCAGCCACACGCCGTCGCAGCGCCTGCCGAGCTCGCTCTCGAAGAACTGCTGTCCGTGGAGCAGCTGCCGCACCAGCGACTCGCCGCCAGGCATGACGCCGTCCGCCTCGACCCACTGCCCGCCGATCGGCTCCCAGGTGCCGGCGGCGACGGCCTTCCTGATGCGCTGCCAGACGTGGGGCTGGGTGTCGCGGACCCACTGGTACTGCTGCGCGCTCGAGCATGCGAAGACGAGCTCGGGGTAGTCCTCGGCCAGCGCCGTGGCACTGGCGAAGGTGCGCGCGCACTTGCGGACCGTCTCGCGCACCGGCCACAGCCAGGCCGAGTCGATGTGGGCATGCCCGACCGCGGTGATCCGGTGGGCGCTCTGGTTCGCCTGTGCGGCAAGGACACTCGCCAAGCATCCGCGCGCCTGCGCCGTGGTGCCGCTCACGTCGTGGACGTCGATCGTGTCCAGGGAGTCGGCGACTGCCGCAAGGACCTCGTGACGACGGGCGTCGTCCTCGGCCAGCTGCTCGGCGAGGTCGAGCAGCACGTCGAGGTCCATCGCGAGTGCGAACACCTCGGGCTCGAACACGGCCACGTCCACCCGGCCCAACCGGTATGCCGGCTCGTCACCAGCCGTGGCCAGGTCACCCAGGTGCGTGGGTCGGAAGGTGCCGTCGTAGAGCGTCGGGTTTCCGGCCGCCTCGAGGTGGAGGTGGACCTCCTCACCGCCGGTGGCCTGTTCGGAGATGCGGTACCAGCGGTTCTGTGGGTGGATGCCCTTGAGCGGCACGCCGGTCGAGTCGTAGAGCAGGCCCTCCGCCTGGAACCCGGGACCGGAGTCGGTGAAACCCAGGTCGACCACGACCTCCACGACCGAGCCGGCGAACTCGCGCGGCACCCGGCCCCGCAGCTCGAACCACCAGGTCGACCACGGCTCACCCCACGGCGCGCCGGGGCCGACCGGTTCGTGGGGTGCGGCAGCCGCCACGGCGAATGGCACCGGCTCGCCCGGCGCCCGCCACGCCGTCACCTCCAGCGGTCGGTGGTCCCGGTGCACGGCGGGCAGCACGTGCTGCGCGAGGATACGACGTGCCCGGGCCAGGGTGAGGGCGGTCTCGTCGAACACCCCTGCATCCTGCCGCCTCGGCCCCCGCCTGTCGCACCCCGCTGCGAGGCGATGGGGCCGACAAACCTGGCGGCTTGTCCGTGTTGGCGTTCGTTCTCCGCCGAATGCACGATGACGAGCATCACTGGCTGCGGACACTTGTAGTCATGCCAGACGGTCCTACTCCGCCACCGGCCACCTGTCCCGTCGGCTGGCAGCCGCAGGCGCTCGCGCCCGTCTTCTACGGTGCCCGCAGCCTCGGGCCGACGGAGGGCGCGCCGGTGCCGCTGCGGATCTGGTTCCCGAGCCTCGACGGCGCGGTCGAGACTGCCCCGCTGCTGGAGGGGTGTGGGCGGTACCCGCTCGTGGTGTTCTGCCACGGCCACTGCCAGGGGGACGTGGACCACTTCCGCCGGTGGGCGCGGCTGCCCGCGCAGCTGGCCCGCGCCGGCTACGTCGTGGTGGTGCCGCAGCTGGCGGCGATTGCTGCGGGGGGCAGTCCCTCGTTGCCGAACCATCCGGACCTGGCAGCCCTTGACGCCGTCTTCGCTTGGGCCCGAGACGGCTGGGAGCACTCGGAGGTGCTGCTGCCACCTCCGGCCACGGCACTGGTCGGGCACAGCTACGGGGCCGGGCTGGCCGCCGTCTACGCCGTCGACCATGACGTCAGTGCGTACGCCGGGATGAGCGGGCCGTGGGGCGACTGGTTCGGCGGGGTGCCGTTCCCGTTGACGCAGCTCGACATCCCAACCCTGCTCATCTGGGGTGGGCCCTTCGACTTCGAGGCACACCTGGGTGATGCGACGTGGCAGCAGATGAGCCGACCGAGGCACCGGGTGGAGTTCGCCGAGGGAGAGCACTGGGACTACCTGCCCGAGTCGTCGGTGCCTTGCAGCCCCGGCCTCGGGTCCTGCCCCTTCGTCGGGGTGGCCAGCCACGACGTCGTCACGACGTTCCTGGGCCGCTACCTGCCCCCTGAACTTGCGACGGACCTGCCGCAACGGATTCCCGCCAGCCTGGAGCCACCCTCCTTGGACGACCTCACCGTCGAGCAGCAGTTCTTCGCCGGTGGCCACCTCGGCGGTTGGTCCGAGCTCGAGACAGACCCCGCTTGCGCGGTCACCGTCTCCTCGGCGACCCAGCAGCTGGTCGCCAACAGGCGCACCCACGAGACCCACTCGCTCGACCGTCCGTGCGCCTGGGTCAGCCAGATCAGCTCACGGAACCGGTGGGTGGTCGGCGCCAGACCCGCCGGCTACCGCTGGTGCGACTTCTGCTTCCCACGTCTCGCCGACGGCTAGGTGGCAGCCACCTTCCGCTCGAGGAACTCCTCCCAGGTGCGCTGGCCCACCGCCCGGTCGAGGTTCA
>JAICSZ010000257.1 GCA_025936615.1 Pedococcus sp.
ACCGACCTGGTCATGGAGACGGCCTACCCGTTCGCCAGGCGTGCGGACCACCCCTACCGCCGGTTCGCCGAGAAGCACGGGTTCCGCCTCGCCAACACTGAGGTCCGCCGGGTGCGGACCCTGCCGGTCGACGACGTCGACCTGGACGAGCTGGTTGCCGAGGCAGCCCCGCACCACGTCGGCTACCGCATCGAGACCTTCGAGTCGCCGCTGCCCGAGGAGCTCTTGGTGTCCCTGTGCGAGGCGCACAACCGGCTGGCCGTCGACGCGCCCGGAGGCGAGCTGACATTCGAGCCGGAGGCGCTGACGCCGGAGCTGCTGCGGGTGCACGAGGAGACCATGCGCAAGCAGGGACGCCGCAAGATCTCGACGCTGGCGACCACTGCGACAGGCGAGGTCGCGGGCTACAACGACCTCGTCGTCCCGCCCGGCGACCTCCCGAACGTGTGGCAGTGGGGGACCCTGGTCGTCGGGGAGCACCGCGGCCACCGGCTCGGGCTGGCCATGAAGGCGCGCGGCCTCCAGGAGCTGCAGCAGCGGGTCGGACCCGAGCGCACCCGCATCATCACCGGCAACGCCGAGCAGAACGCCCACATGGTCGGGATCAACGAACGGCTCGGCTTCCGCCCGGTCGAGGTTGCGCCGGCGTTCCTCCTGCGCCTCCCCGCCTGACCCGACTGCTTGCGTCCGCGAGTCTGACGCCATCGCAACCCAAGTCGCTACGCAAGCAGTCGGGGAGGGGCAGGTGCACGTGGACCGGGCCACGCGGCATACCGTGGGTGCATGCTCGTCGCCTTCTCCGTCGCCCCCTCCGTGCCCGCCGACGACTCCGGCTCGGTGAGCCAGGCCGTCGCGGCCGCCGTCAAGGTGGTCCGCGACTCCGGCCTGCCGAACCAGACCGGCTCGATGTTCACCACCATCGAAGGCGAGTGGGACGAGTGCATGGCCGTCGTCAAGGGCGCCGTGGACGCGGTCGCGCAGTTCGGGCCCCGCGTGAGCCTGGTGCTCAAGGCCGACATCCGACCCGGACGCACCGGTGAGCTGACCGCGAAGGTCGAGCGGCTCGAGGCGGCCCTGGAGTCCGGCGCCTGAACCGGAGGTCGTTGACCGAACCGGCCCGCGCGCCGTGGATCGTTGCCGAAATGTGCCCACGGGCCGATTGATCTGCGTCTAGGGTCGAAAAGTTCGATCGCGCCGACCGGGAAGGGACCTGCATGTGGGCTGCCATCCGGTACCGCCGGGTCCAGGCTGCCGTCCTCGTCCTCCTCGCCGCGCTGGTGACGACGTGCGCGGTCTTCGCACCGCTCTACGAGCGCGGTCTCGAGCAGGCGCTGCTGCACGGCGCGCTCGACGACGCACTCCCCGCTGACACCGCCCTCGTCGTCAAGGCCGGCCGCAACCCGACCAACCCGGACTTCGGGCCGCAGGACATGCTGGCCAACGTCCCGGCACAGACCCGGGCCCTGTACGGCGAACCCGTGGGCATGCTGTCCAACCCGATCGAGCTGTCGGCGAACCCGAAGATCCTGCCGTCCCCGACGAGCCTGCTCTCACGCACCGACGTGTGCGCCCACCTCAAGATCACGACTGGGGCGTGCCCCGCCGGGCCGGGTCAGGTGCTGGTGTCCGCCAAGGACCTGGCGAAGTGGCAGTGGAAGCTGGGCCAGACGCTGGGGGCCGGGCTCAAGGTCGTCGGCGGGTACGAGGTCGTGCCCAACCCGGTGTACTGGGGACGGCTGAAGCTCGACGGCAAGTCCGGGGTGATGCTGACGCGCGGCGCCGACCTGGTGCCGGCGCTCGATGACTTCGTCACGGTACCTGGCACCTTCGACAAGGGGCGCTTCCCGGAGGCGCAGGCGACCCTGAGCTTCCCCTTGCGCAATGAGCTCGTCAGCCTCGGGAACCTGGCGCAGGTCTCCGCCGCGCTGGAGGCCCACAGCACGCGCGCCGCCGGCCAAGGGGTCAACGGCGCCGTCGTCCAGACCCAGCTGCCCGAGGTCATCTCCTCGGTCCGGCTCGGGCAGGAGCGGGTCCGCGTCATCGTCCCGCTGCTCATGGCCCAGCTCGGCCTGCTCGCGGCGGCGATCCTGCTCCTCGTGGCGCAGGCCGCGGTCGAGCAGCGACGGCCCGAGGTGGCCCTGGCGCGGCTTCGCGGGCGCAGCCGCGACGGCGCCGGTCGGCTGGTCATGGGGGAGCTGGGGCTGACGGTCGCGCTGGGACTGCCCGTGGGGTTCGTCCTGGCGCTCGGCCTGAACGAGGTCGTGCGTCGGGTCGTGCTGCCGCCGGGTGTCCCGTTCGAGGTGCCGCCCCTCGCGCTGGTAGGTGTCCTCGCCGCGGCGGTTGTCTGCGCGCTCGCCATCTGGCTGGCCATCCGACCCGTGCGAAGGCTCACGGTGTCCGAGCTCCTGCGGCGGGTCGCCCCCCAGCGCGGCCGCTCCTTCGGTGTCGTGGACGTCCTCGCGGTGGCGCTCGCAGTGTTCGGCCTGGTCGGCCTGGCCACCGGGTCGCTCTCCGGTCCGCTCGCCCTGATGACGCCGACCCTCGTCGCGCTCGCGGCCGGCCTGGTCGCCTCCCGGCTCGCGGTCCCGATCGCCGGGGCGAATGGTCGCGCCCAGCTGCGGCGCGGTCGGGTGGGGCCGGCCCTCACCGCCTTCGGGCTGCAGCGCCGGCCGGCCATGCGCAAGGTCGTCACCGTCGTCGGGGTAGCCGTCGCGCTGACCGTGTTCGCGGCCAACGCGCTGGTCGTGGCCAACCACAACTGGACGACCCGGGCGCAGGTCATGACCGGGGCGCCCGTCGTGCTCGACACCGACGCCCGCAACCCGGTCCAGCTGCTCGACGCCGTGGAGAAGCTGGACGCCAGCGGGACTCGTGCCACGCCGGTGGGGGTGATCCGGCGTACCGACCCCGACTCGGCCGCGACGATGGCGGTCGTGGCCCGGGATGTCGGGGACGTCGCGTTCGGCATGCCCGAGCCGTTGCGCCTCGGCGCGCTCGCCCCACCCGGCGTCAAGACCGTGCAGCTGCACGGCAACCGGGTGACCGGCACCGTGTCCTGGGAGATGGCCAGCCCTGAGGCCGACCAGGTGGTCACGCCCTCCGGGCAGTCTGGACAGCCGAAGTCGCCGGTGTCCCCGGACCTGGACCGGACCGCCTCCGAGCTTCGACTGTCGGTGACCACGCCGACGGGGGAGCGCCTGACCAGGCTGCTCATGCAGGTGCCGCCGACCGGAAAGGGGTCGGCCAAGCTGGACGCCCCGCTGCTGTGCCCCGAGGGTTGCCGGCTGGACGGGATCGAGTTCCGCAAGAGCGACGTGGTGCAGACACTCACCGGCACGCTGCGGATCAGCGGATTCGGCGTGGACGGCACCTCCCTGGGGATCGCGGCGCCCGAGAACTGGAACCACGGACCCCTGCCCGGGCAGGCGCCCGAGGACAAGCTCACGCAGCAGCCGGCCAAGGGCGACACCATCGACCTGGGGATCGAGATGCAGGGGTTCTCCCTGACCCTCGGCCACGCCGACGTGCCCGAGGTGCTGCCGGGTCTGCTCGCCGGCGACGTCCCGCCCGGCGGCACCGAGGGCTCGTTCCAGGGAGTCGGCCTCAACGGCACCCCCGTGACCATCGGCGCCACCCAACGGGTCGAGGCCCTCCCGGCGCTCGCTGGCAAGGGGGTGCTGGTCGACTACGAGACGCTGGCGCGCCTCGGCGGCAGCCTGACCGACAACGGCCTGCTGTCGGTCTGGCTCACCGACACCTCGAAGGCCGCAACGGCCAAGGCGACGCAGGCACTCTCGGACCAAGGCATCAACGTCACCGGTCGCCACACCTACGCCGACCAGAAGGACCGGCTCGACCATTCCGCATCGGCCTGGGGCCTTCGCCTGGCCGCGTTCACCGGGGCGATGGCGGTCCTGCTCGCCGCGATCGTGGTGATCGTGATGACCATCACCGGGTGGCGCGTGGTGGCCCGTGACCTGGCGGCGCTGCACATGGCGGGGGTGCCCCTGAGCACCCTGCGCCGCTCGCTGGTGCGTGAGCAGGTGGTCCTCGTCGTGGTGGGGGCCGTCGTCGGGGCAGTCTGCGGGGCGGTGAGCTCGCTGGTGGCCATGCCGCTCGTGCCCCTGTTCGACTCGCACGCCACCCCGGTGCCGGCCCTGGAGCTGGCGCCCAGCCTGCTCGCCGTGGTCGGCTCCGCCGTGCTCGCGGCTGTCGTCGTCGTCCTCGTCGGCGTGCTGGCCGCCTTCGCAACGGGCCGGCGGATCCAGCTGCGCCGGGTGAGGGAGGC
>JAICSZ010000229.1 GCA_025936615.1 Pedococcus sp.
GGTCGTTGAAGAGATGCTGCGGTACCTGTCCGTCGTGCAGATCGCCTTCCCGCGGTTCGCGAAGGTGGAGCACGACCTGTACGGGCGACGCGTGCGCAAGGGCGACGTGGTGATCGCGGCGCTCAGCAGGGCCGACCGGGACGCGCGGATCGGCCCGGACCTCGGCCGCTTCGACCCCACCCGTCCGCCGTCGTCGCACCTGGCGTTCGGCTACGGCTTCCACCGGTGCGTGGGCGCGGAGCTGGCACGGCTCGAGCTGCAGATCGCCTTCCCACGACTGGTTCGGCGCTTCCCCGAGCTCGCGCTCGCGGTCGACCCCGAGTCGCTGCGGTTCCGCGACCAGTCGATCGTCTACGCGGTGGACGCCCTGCCGGTGTCGCTGGGCGGCGCGTCGAGCTCGAGCTGAGGACGGTCGTCGGCAGCGGTCGCCGCCTCGATGAGCTCCAGCGCGGTGAGGACGCGCGGACCGGTCTCCACCGGGCTGGGCGCCGGCAGCGGCGCCTCGACCACGCCCGCCTCGTGCATGCGACGCGCGCTGACGAGCACCCGCGACTCGAGCGCCCCCACCAGCTGGTTGTAGGCCTCGACCGAGCGCTGGAGGGCCGAGCCCATGCGCGAGGTGTGCGCGCCGAGCGTGCCGAGCCGGTCGTAGAGGTCGCGGCCGAGCCGCATCACCTCCTGGGCGTGCGCGGTGAGCGCGTCCTGCTGCCAGGTGAAGGCGACGGTGCGCAGCAGCGCGAGCAGCGCACCGGGGCCGACCAGCACCACCCGACGAGCCATGGCGTCCTCGTGCAGGGCCGGGTCGGCCGACAGCGCGGCGGACAGCATCGCATCGCTGGGCACGAAGCACACCACCATCTCGGGGGAGGCGTCGAAGGCGGACCAGTACTCCTTGGCCGCAAGGCTGGTCACGTGCGACTTGAGCGACACCGCGTGCTCGCGCAGCAGGCGGCTGCGCTCGGGCCCGTCGAGGTCGTCGGCCTGGGCGGCGAGGAACGCCTGCATCGGTGCCTTCGCGTCGACGACGAGGTGCTTGTCGCCGGGCAGCCGCACGACGACGTCGGGGCGGACGCGCTGGTCGTGGCGGCTCACGCGCGACACCTGCTCGTCGAAGTCGCAGCGGGCCAGCAGCCCGGCGTGCTCGAGCACCCGGCGCAGCTGGACCTCACCCCACGCCCCCCGGACCGTCGAGGAGTTGAGCGACCCGGCGAGCGACTGGGTCTGGCGGCCCAGGGCCATGGTCGACTCGCGGACCTGGGCGATGGTCGTCTCCAGCGTCGCGAACTGGTGGGTGCGATCGCGCTCGAGCGTGCCCACCTGCTGCTCGACCCGGCCGAGCGCCTCGCGCAGCGGTGCCAGCGCAGCCGCCGTCTGGGCGTCGTCGGCCACCGCCGCCTCGAGGTCGACGACGCGTTCGCGCAGCAGGTCCGCCTCCGTGCGGGCCGCGACGAGGCTGGCAGCGCCCGATGAGCGGGCGAGCCACCAGCCCACTGCCGCACCGACGGTGAGACCGGCGACCAGCGTCAGGACCAGTTCCATGGCCCCGACCATGCCAGCAGCCACCGACACGCGCCCTTAGGCTGGCCGCGTGGACGACACCCGGCCTGCGCTGGCAGATGGCACGGACCTCGTGCTGCGCGGGGTGTCGGCCGCTGACGGCACGCACGCGTTCGAGGTGGTCTGGGAGGGCGAGCAGGTCGGCCGGGTCGAGCTCCTCGCAGACGACACCGGCGACGCGGAGCTCATCTGGGTCGTGGTGCCCGAGTACCGCTCCGTCGGTGTCGTCGAGCGCGCCCTGCGGCTCGTGGTGGAGTGGGCGTTCGAGGAGCTCGGGTTGCACCGGGTCGAGGCCCGAGTCGACGACACGGACCGGGACGGGGTCAGGTCGGCGCTGCGGGCGGGTCTGCGCAAGGAGGGCGTGGCTCGCGACAGCCTGGCACCCAACGGCGCCCGGGCTGACGTCCTGGTCCTGGCCGGGCTGCCTGGCGACGCGTCACCAGACACCCACGAGGGCTTCATCGCCATGCTCAACTCCACGCTGCCGACCAAGCGCGCGATCGCCCAGGGCGTGCTGCGCGATGGCCGCGGCCGAGTCCTGCTGTGCGAGCTGACCTACAAGCGGGAGTGGGACCTCCCCGGCGGTATCGTCGACCCGTCCGAGTCGCCGGCGGCCTGCGTCGCGCGGGAGGTCCGTGAGGAGCTGGGCATCGACGTCGAGGTCCGTGGCCTGCTCGCAGTCAACTGGCTGCCGCCGTGGCGCGGGTGGAGCGACGCGACCGCGTTCATCTTCGACCTGGGTGTCGCAGACGATGGGTTGGTGCAGCGAACCACCTTGGAGCGCAGGGAGATCCGCGGGTTGCACTGGGTCGGCGAGGAGGAGCTCGAGGAGCGGGTCGCTCCCTACAACCAGCGCCTCCTGGCCTTCCTCGGCACCCATGCCGGCCCCGCGGCATACCTCGAGGACGGCCTCCCCGCGCTGTGAGGTGACCCCGACCACGTATGCCGTGCGGCGCGGACCGCGGTCCGCGACACTGGGCCCGTGGTGACCCAGAGCGAGTTCGACAGCGGGACGGCGATAGCGCAGCGGGCGGGGGACGTCGGCGTCTACGACGCCGAGCTCGGCGCGGGATGGGGGATCGGCGGCGGGATCAACGGCGGGCTGCTGCTCGCGCTGGCGGCTCGCGCGCTGCAGGCGGAGCTCGCCGACGGTGGTCGCGACGGCCACCCGGACCCGCTGGCCATCAGCGCCTACTACCTGACGCCCGGCGCGCCCGGCCCCGCGGTCCTGCGCACGTCGGTGGTGCGGCGCGGACGGGCGGTCTCCACCGGTCAGGTCTCGCTCAGCCAGCCCACGACCGACGGAGAGGTCGAGCGCATTCGGGTGCTCGCGACCTACGGCGCCCTCGACGGCGACCCGACGACCAGCGCCGTCCCGCCCGAGCTGCCGCCGCCCGAGGAGTGCGTGACCACCGCGCAGGCACCGCCTGACTTCCTGAAGCAGGCGTCGCTTCTCGAGCGGCTCGACCTGCGGCTGGACCCGGCCACGACCGGGTGGGCGGTCGGAAAGCCTTCTGGCAACGGCGTGATCCGCGGCTGGCTGCGGATGAAGGACGGGCGCGAGCCGGACCCGCTGCTGCTCCTGCTGGCCGTGGACGCGCTGCCGCCGGTGGCCTTCGAGCTCGGCCTGCCGGGCTGGACGCCGACGCTGGAGCTGACCGCGCACGTGCGCGCCCGCCCGGCGCCGGGGTGGCTGCGGGTGCAGCTGGTCAACCGCACGCTGACCGGTGGCTTCCTCGAGGAGGACGCCGAGGTGTGGGACTCGCAGGGGCGCCTCGTCGCGCTCTCCCGGCAGCTGGCGAGGGCTGCCACGCCGCGGCAGTAGCCCTTCGCCACGCCGGTAGACTCTCGGCCTCGTGGCCCTCACCATCGGAATCGTCGGACTGCCCAACGTCGGCAAGTCCACGATGTTCAACGCCCTGACCAAGAACAACGTCCTCGCGGCGAACTACCCGTTCGCGACGATCGAGCCCAACGTCGGGGTGGTGCCGCTGCCGGACGACCGGCTGGCCACGCTGGCCGAGATCTTCTCCTCCGAGAAGATCCTGCCCGCCACCGTCTCCTTCGTCGACATCGCCGGCATCGTCCGTGGCGCCTCGGAGGGGGAGGGGCTGGGCAACAAGTTCCTGGCCAACATCCGCGAAGCCGACGCGATCTGCCAGGTCGTGCGCGCCTTCGAGGACGGTGACGTCGTCCACGTGGAGGGCAAGGTCTCGCCCGCCTCCGACATCGAGACGATCCACACCGAGCTGATCCTGGCCGACCTGCAGACCCTCGAGAAGGCCGTGCCGCGGCTGGAGAAGGAGTCACGGATCCAGAAGGACAAGAAGCCGGTCCTCGACAACGCGGTCGCCGCGCAGAAGGTGCTGGAGAAGGGCCACACCCTGTATGCCGCGGGGGCGGGTGCCGGGGTCGACCTCGCCGAGGCGAAGCAGCTGGGTCTGCTCACCACCAAGCCGTTCATCTACGTGTTCAACCTGGACGAGGACCAGCTCGGCGACGCCGACCTGCACGCCTCGCTGCGTGAGCTCGCGGGGCCGGCCGACTCGGTCTTCCTCAACGCCAAGCTCGAGATGGACCTCATGGACATGGAGCCCGACGAGGCGATGGAGCTGCTCGAGTCGTTCGGTGCGACCGAGTCCGGGCTGGACCAGCTGGCGCGGACCGGGTTCCACACCCTGGGGCTGCAGACCTACCTCACCGCCGGGCCCACGGAGTCACGGGCCTGGACGATCCACCAGGGCTGGACCGCGCCACAGGCGGCGGGCGTGATCCACACCGACTTCCAGCGTGGCTTCATCAAGGCCGAGATCGTGTCCTTCGACGACCTGGTCGCAGCCGGGTCGATGGCGGCTGCCAAGGCCGCCGGCAAGGTGCGCATGGAGGGCAAGGACTACGTCATGGCAGACGGGGACGTCGTCGAGTTTCGCTTCAACGTCTGAGCACTTCCCCGACCCTGAGTCCCTTAGAACGGTGGCGGGTCGTCGGTTGTCGACCGGTGGCGCCCGGCAGAGTCGTGCTCGTGTGCGGGCCACTCGAACGTGAA
>JAICSZ010000405.1 GCA_025936615.1 Pedococcus sp.
CCTTGTCCTTGTGCGGGACGCCCGAGCCCTTCTGCAGACCGGCGGCCTTCTTGATCATCTCCGCGGCCGGCGGCGTCTTGGTGACGAACGTGAACGAACGGTCCTCGTAGACCGTGATCTCGACGGGAACCACGTTCCCGCGCATCGCCTCGGTCTGGGCGTTGTAGGCCTTGCAGAACTCCATGATGTTCACACCGTGGGGGCCGAGAGCGGTACCCACCGGTGGAGCCGGAGTGGCTGCCCCGGCCTGCAGCTGCACCTTGACGAGGGCAGCGATCTTCTTCTTGGGAGGCATGTTTCCTAGGGTCCTAACGTCGTGTCGTGCTGGGTTGCCTTGTTGCCTTGCTTCCGGGGAGCCGGATCAGACCTTCTGGATCTGGCTGAAGCTCAGCTCGACCGGCGTCTCCCGGCCGAAGATCTCCACGAGGGCCTTGACCCGCTGCGACTCCGCGTTGATCTCGGTGATCGTCGCGTGCAGGGTCGCGAACGGGCCGTCCACCACCATCACCGAGTCGGAGACGTCGAAGTCGGCGACCTCGATGCGCTTCCGAGGCGCAGCGCCGCCGGGCTCCTGCGGTGCCGCGGCCTCGGCCTCGGCGACCACCGCCGGGGCGAGCATGCTCTCCACCTCGTCGAGACTCAGCGGGACCGGCTGATGGCTGTGGCCGACGAACCCGGTCACCGACGGAGTGTGGCGTACGGCGGCCCAGGACTCGTCGGTGAGGTCCATGCGGACGAGCACGTAGCCCGGCAGCACCGTGCGCCTGACCAGCTTGCGCTGCCCGTTCTTGATCTCCGCGACCTCCTCGGTGGGGACGATCACCTCGTGGATGAAGTCCTCCATGTTCAAGGAGCCGATGCGGTTCTCGAGGTTGGCCTTCACCCGGTTCTCCATGCCCGAGTAGGTGTGCACGACGTACCAGTCGCCGACCTTGGCCCGCAGCGCGTCCCGGAACTCCTGCATCGGGTCGGACGGGGGCTCGTCCACCGGCGCCTCGTCCACCGGCGCCTCGTCCACCGGCGAGTCCTGGTCGGCCGCCGGCACGGTGGCCGAGTCGGCGGCGGCCTCCGCGGCCACGGTCCCCTGGTCGGGCGAGGGGTCGGTCCCCTGGTCGGCCTGTGGGTCGGCGGTCTGGTCGGCCAGTGGGTCGGCCAGTGGGTCGGCCAGTGGGTCGGTCAGGGGGTCGGCGGACGCGTCGGCCGACCGGTCGATGGACTGCTCCAGGACCTCGGCCGAGGGCTCGAGCTTCTCGTCGTACGGCTGCGACACGGTTACTGAGTCACCTTCATCTTCTCGGGTTCACGCGGTGGGTCCCGGCCGGACCGGACTCGGTCGTGCGCCGGGCTCCCCGGCGCTGGAACGTGCCGCGCTCGGGGGTGCTGCGCTGGACCTGCGCGGTCATCGGCCTCAGCCGAAGACCTTGAAGACCAGCTTCCCGAAGCCCAGGTCGAGCAACGAGACGATGGTCATGATCACCAGCACGAAGACCAGCACGACGACGAAGTACGTCATCAGCTGCTGCTGCGTGGGCCAGACGACCTTGCGGAGCTCGGCCACGACCTGCCGGTAGAAGGTGGTCGGACTGGTCCGCTTGGCGCCCGACGACCCCGTCGAACGCACCGGGCGGCTCTGCGTCACGGTTCCTCCACCTCTCGATGCTGTGTCGTTGCCGGGCGGATGCTGCTCGATGCTGCCGGGTCCAGGATCCGCCTGGCCTGCTGTGGTCGTGCAGGGCACGAGGGACTTGAACCCCCAACCTTCGGTTTTGGAGACCGATGCTCTGCCAGTTGAGCTAGTGCCCTCCGATGGTCCCTCGGGCATGCCGGTCACGGGGTGGGAACCACCAAACAGGAAGTCTACGTGGACGTCCCTGGCGAAGTCGAACCGAGCAGCGGACCAGGGTAGGCCGCGCGGACGGGGGGTGCGAGCATAGGCGTCATGACGAACGCCCAGCCCTCGAGCCCGCCCGGTCGCCGCGTCTCCGCCCGGATCGGCGGCATCGCCGAGTCCGCGACCCTGGCCGTCGACGCCAAGGCGAAGGCGCTCAAGGCGTCCGGCCGGCCGGTGATCGGGTTCGGGGCCGGTGAGCCGGACTTCCCGACCCCCGACTACATCGTGGCGGCCGCCGTCGAGGCGTGCCGCGACCCGAGG
The DNA here is from genome assembly GCA_025936615.1 of Pedococcus sp. The sequence continues at coordinate 2,153 of JAICSZ010000405.1, forward strand.
AACCACCGCTACACCCCCGCGGGCGGGCTGCCCGACCTCAAGGCGGCGATCGTCGACAAGACCCGTCGGGACTCCGGGTACGTCGTGGAGCCGGCCCAGGTGCTGGTGACCAACGGCGGCAAGCAGGCGATCTACGAGGCGTGCGCGACGATCCTCGACCCTGGCGACGAGGTGCTCCTGCCGGCGCCGTACTGGACCACCTACCCGGAGGCGATCCGGCTCGCCGGCGGCGTACCCGTCGAGGTGCTGGCCGACGAGACCCAGGACTACAAGGTCACCGTCGCCCAGCTCGAGGCGGCGGTCACCGACCGGACCAAGGCGCTGCTGTTCTGCTCCCCCTCGAACCCGACCGGTGCCGTGGACTCGGCGGAGGAGGTCGAGGCCATCGGCCGCTGGCTGGTGGAGCGCGGGCTGTGGGTGCTGACCGACGAGATCTACGAGCACCTGACGTACGGCGGCGTCACGACCACGTCGCTGCCGGTCGCCGTGCCCGAGCTCGCCGACCGCTGCATCGTGGTGAACGGCGTGGCGCAGACCTACGCGATGACCGGCTGGCGGGTCGGCTGGATGATCGCGCCGAAGGACCTCGCA
>JAICSZ010000012.1 GCA_025936615.1 Pedococcus sp.
CGTCGAGGCGTACAGGTCAGCGAGGTCCACGACTTCGGTGGCGGGGTCAAGGGGGCAAGCTTCGCCGATCCCGACGGCAACTCCTTCGAGCTGCAGGAGATGGCATGGCGAAAGGGCCCGACCTACTAGCCGTGTGTTGACGTCGTGCCTCGGTCGAAGCGATGGCATCGCCCGGGTCTGAGCAATGATGGAACCCGCTCGATAGGGATGATCATGTGGCAACCAACACTCTTCCTGACCGTCGGACTTCCAAGCACCGGGAAGACCACTGCTGCGCGGCGCATAGAGACCGAGCAGCGAGCGCTTCGCCTGACGAAGGACGAGTGGGTAAAGGCCCTCTACGGGCAGGAGAACCCGTCATCGGCCCAGGACGTGATCGAAGGGCGGCTCATCGAGATCGGGCTTCGCGTTCTCGAGCTCGGCAACAACGTCGTGATCGACTACGGCCTCTGGGGTCGAGAAGAACGTTCAGCTCTACGGCAGGCCGCAACAGACCTGGGCGCGAGGGTGGAGATGCGCTACTTCGAACTCACTCCAGGTGAGCAGCGGAAGCGACTGGACCAGCGCCAAGCCGAGGCGCCTCACACCACCTGGCCCATGTCGGACGAGGAGCTCGCCGAGTGGTCCGCCAGCTTCGACGTCCCAACGCCGGGCGAGCTCGACGGCAGTGAACCAGTTGATGACCCACCTGACGGATTCGCGACATGGGACCAGTGGCGCAGCAGTCGCTGGCCCCCATCGGTCTCCTGACTCCTGAGGGCCCTCGATCCAGGCACTTCACCCGCGCTGTTGCGGCGAGCGACACAGCCCGCGCATGGCTGCGGCTCGGGGCCCGCGTCTGTCGGTTCCTTCGATGTGGGCGCAAAGGTCAGCGTGCCGGATCGACGGCTAGCTCAACCTCCACCCCGGTCGTCGTCTTGTAGGTGTAGTCGCCGTCGATCGTGACGATGACGGGTACCCGTTTGCCGCGCTGGAAGGCCAGGAGGACCTCCTCCGGCACGACGAGCCCAACGTTGTTGCCGCCGGTCGATTCCAGCACGGTGCGAAACGTCGGCATGCCGGGGTCTCCTTCGATCCGGGCTGGCCAGCGCCCTCGGTCAGGATGTGGGGGCTTCCGAGGATCGTGCCTCCATCCGGCTGCGACAACCCGTCCCAGCATGCGGCAGTCGCGGGCTCGAGATCATGAGCGGGGACGCTCACCGCGGTTGGACTCCTGTCTTCAGCTCCTGGGCGAGCATCACGATGATGCCGCTCGGGCCGCGGAGATAGGTGAGCTTGTAGACGTCTTCGTACGTGGCCACCCCGCGCAGCGGGTGGCAGCCGTGGCGTGCGGCGATCTCGAGGGCCTCATCGATGTCGTCGACGGAGAAGGCCACACGATGCATGCCGATCTCGTTGGGCCGGGTGGGATCGGTCTCGATCGCGTCGGGGTGGATGTACTCGAAGAGCTCGAGCCGACCATTGCCGTCTGGTGTCTGCAGCATGGCGATGTTGGCGTGGTTGTCGTCGAGTCCGACTGCCGTGTCGGTCCACTCTCCACTGACCGTGTCGCGCCCGAGGACGGTGAGCCCGAGGTCGGTGAAGAAGGCGATCGTCGCTTCGAGGTCGCGGACGGCGATCCCGACGTTCTCGAGTTTGATGGGCATCGTTGAACGCTACCCAGTGGGGCGACGTGCCCGCTTGATGGCTGCGTTTCGGCTGCGCAACCACGCCGGACGCCGGATGGGCTGTTGCAGTGGCGCGAAAACGGCCCCAGTTGTGGGCAAACGGGCAACACGCGTGGATGCCCGGTCCCACACTCCTTTCGTGGGGGTGCGCACCTGGGTGCTCGGCCGCGCGCGACCGGGCGTGACGGCCATCGTGGGCGCCGTGGTTCTCGCGGCTGCTCTCTCCTCGGCGACGGGTTGGCACCCCGCCTCCGCAGCGGACCACATGGCCAAGGTGCGGGCGGTGATGAGCGGCCCTGGCCCGGTGGTCGTGAGTGTCCTGGGCGACTCCACCGGGAACGAGGTCGGCGAGTGGGTCGACCTGTGGGCCCGCAGCCTCGGCGCGACCCGACAGGTGGTCCTGCACCAGTGGGACGACACCAACGGGGGGTGGCTGCCACGCCCACGGGTGTACGGCCGGCACGGTCCGTCCGTCACGATCTGGAACGGCAGCAGGTCCGGGGCGCAGGCGGGGTACGCGCAGGCACGCCTGGCACAGCTCCAGCCGGCGCGGCCCGACCTGGTGCTGTACTCGTTCGGACACAACCACTCACCGGGGAAGATCGTGGCTCCGATGCGGGCGCTGCTCTCGGCGGTCGACTCTCGGTGGCCCGGGACGCCGGCCTCGGCAGTCATCCTCCAGAACCCGCAGCTGGGAGCCACCGCAGCCGTGCAGGCCCAGGTGGTGGCTGAGCTGGCCGGGTGGGCTGCCCGGGCCGGTCTGCCCACCATCGACGTCTACGGCGCCTTCGGAGCCCACGCTGACGAGGAGGGCCTGTTCAAGGACTACCGCCACCCGAGCGCGGCCGGGTCGGCCGTGTGGGCGGCCGTGGTGGCCGAAGCCATCACGCCGGCTGGCCGCAGAAGGTGAAGCGGGGACGCCGGCGCCCGCCGAGAGGTCAGGGCGTGCCGCTTCGGCGGGCTCGGCGCTTGGCGGCGTTCATGCGGATCAGGTAGCCGGGCGTCGGGGGGATCCAGCCCAGCTGCTTGCCCATGCCCAGGTCGTCACGGTTGGCCCAGTGCTCGCGGATGAGCCCGTCCTCGAGCAGGAACCAGTGCGACTGGGTGGCGCGGAACGCCCTGCCGGTCGGAGGGAAGACGGTGTCGACGTCGCCGGCGGCGGTGTAGACCGCCCACGGGGCGGCGTGCGTGCCGCACATCGTGGAGTTGACCGCGACGAGGTCGCCGTCCGCCAAGGCGTGGTGGATCTCGTAGTGGAGCCCCGCAAAGGCGGCTCGCAGCCACAGGGCGGTCGACCAGAAGGAGCCGGGGCCGGGGATGCGGGAGCTCGGTGGCTGCACGGGGTTCTCGCCATCTCGTGCGGCCTGGTGGTAGAGGCCGTCGAACTCCTCGCGTGTGCCGGTGGCCATCGCGTGGATGCTGCGGATGGCCAGCGCCGCCGGGTCCGTGGACACGCGCAGGGTGATGTCAGGCATGAGGACCACTCCATTCGATACAGTGTAACTGTAGTCAAAGTGTGAGGACCTTCATGAGCGACGTCAAGAGGCCGTACGACGTGACGAGCCGCCAGGAGCAGGCGCGCGCACGCCGGCAGCGCGTGGTGCTGGCGGCTCGGGACCTCTTCGAGCGCGACGGCTACCGCCGGACCACGGTGGCGGGCGTCGCGGCGGCGGCGGAAGTCTCGCCGGAGATGGTCTACAAGACGTTCGGCAGCAAGGCGGCTCTGGCCAAGGCGGTCTTCGACGTCGCGCTGGCGGGGGACGACGAGCCGGTCCCCATCCGCGACCGACCGGCGATGGCCGCCATCCGGGTCGAGCCTGACGTCCGTCGCCAGATCGCGCTGTTCGTCGAGGGACTGGTGCAGCGGCTGGGCCGCTCGGCCAGGATCCAGGTCATGGTCCGCGACGGCAGGCACGTCGACGAGTCCCTCCAGCCGGTCTGGGACCAGCTGGTCCAAGAGGGACTCACCGGCATGCGCATGCTTGGTCGGCGGCTCCTGGACACTGGGCAGCTGCGTGCGGGCCTCGACCTCGACGAGGTCACCGACCTGCTGTGGAACTACCTCGCCATCGACCACTATGAGCGACTCGTGCTCACTCGCGGATGGTCCACTGCCCGCTACCAGGAGTGGCTCACCCGTGCCATCACGACAGCGCTCTGCAGCTGACCCGAGCGCCAGACACCAACGGGACCTGGGCGGGATCAGCTGACATGGAGGTGCAGGCGCAGGCCGGCCCCGAGGTCGGTGGCGACCGGTTCGTCGCCGACGAACCCCACGGCCCTGTAGAAGGCCAGTGCGTGGAGGTTCCCGGTGACCCACAGGCGCTGCTGCCCGGACGCGCGCACGGTCCCAACGGCGTCCTCGACCAGTCTCCGGGCGACACCTTGACGTTGCCACCGTGGGTCAACGAACAGGTCGTCCAGCTCCGGGTCGCCGGCGCCTCGCACGGTCACGGTGGCGAACCCGAGGATCGTCGCCCCACCCTCGGCGCCGGCCACCGCAAGGCGGGTGTCGCCCCCCGCGACACCGTCACCGGCGAAGAGCAGGAACTCGGGTCGGGCCAGCAGCGCTGGTGCGTCACCGGGGTTGGCCAGCGAGGCTGCCCGGTAGACCCGCTGGAGCTCGGGCAGGTCAGCCGGGACGGCGGTGCGGATCGCGCTGACAGGGCCCTGGACGCCGCTCATGGCACACTCCAGCACTGGCTGTGGGCTGCCGTCAATCGAGGCTCGCCGCCAGGTCACGGGGCCGCGTGGTGCAGGCCCAGCAGGCCGCTGCCTCGTCCTGCGAACCGCGGTGAACAGCTCGTCGGAGCCCCGTCGAGGAGGACGCGTGGCCAGCGCAAGGTGCCGTATGCCGCGTGGCCCAACCCGCGGCATACGGCCAGTCGGCGGGCGCACCGACCGAGGACGCCACGCGGGACAACGCGAGAGCTCGGCCACGTGCGACAGACTTCCCATCTCGTGGTCGGCCCGACGACCGCGTCCCGTGCCGGACGGTGCCGCCGGGCCCGACCGGATGGCGTTTACCCACGACGGTGGGGGACAAACCCGGACACGGTCGGCAACCTCGCCTAGGGTCCGGGGTGTGGTCCACGAGCTGTCCCGGCAGCAGGCCCGCCGCATCGCCGTGCGGGCCCAGCTCCTCGCCCTCCCGCGTCCCACCGACCTGCTCGAGGTGGTCAGTCACCTCACCCTCCTGCAGGTCGACCTGACGGCGGCGGTCGCGCCGAGCGCCGACCTCGTGTGCTGGACGCGCCTGGGGTCGGCCTACTCCCCGAGCGACCTCGAGGGGCTCCTCAGCGACGGCTCGCTGGTGGAGTACCGGCTCCGGCTGCGGCCGGCAGAGGACATGGCGCTGTTCCGTGACCGGATGCGCCGAGCGCCCGACCCGGAGGCGGAGTACCTCGTGGCCCGGCTGGAGTGGGCGCGGGCGAACCGCGGGTGCCACGACGACATCCTCGAGGCGCTGCGCCAGGACGGGCCGTTGCCGGCCAGCGCCCTGCCGGACACCTGCGTGGTGCCGTGGCGCTCCAGCGGCTGGACCAATGCCAAGAACACCCAGCGTCTCGTCGCGGTCATGGAGCAGCGGGGCGAGGTCGCGGTCGCCGGCCGTGACGGCGCCGAGCGGCTCTGGGACCTCGCTGAGCGGGTCCACGCCGACGACCAGGTCGTGCCGGCCGAGGAGGCCGAGGCGATCCGGGACCGCCGTCGCCTGGTCGCGTTGGGGATCGCCCGGCCCACGGGTCCAGCAGACGACGTCGAGCCCGGCCACGTCGGCGCGGCGGGGGAGGAGGCGGTCGTCGACGGGGTCCGCGGCCGCTGGCGCGTGGACCCGGCCCTGCTCGAGGGCGGTTTCAGGGGCCGCACCGCCCTGCTGTCCCCGCTCGACCGCCTGGTCATGGACCGCAAGCGCATGAGCGAGCTGTTCGAGTTCGACTACCAGCTCGAGATGTACAAGCCGCCTGCCAAGAGGCGCTGGGGCTACTGGGCCATGCCGGTCCTGCACGGCGACCGGCTCCTCGGCAAGGTCGACGCCACAGCCGACCACCGGTCCGGCGTGCTGCGCGTCCACGCCGTCCACGAGGACGAGCCGTTCAGCAAGGCCGTCAGCGCCGGGGTGGACCGCGAGCTGGCCGACCTCGCCCGCTGGCTGGAGCTCGACCTGGGCAAGGAGTGAGCGCCGAGCACGGTGCCCGCTGTGCCACAGTTGGCGCGTGAGCCCGGCCCCGACCGCCCCCACCCCGGTCTACTTCCTTGCCGGCGGGACCGGCATCTCCGCAGAGACGCTGGGCAACATGATGCTTCAGCAGTTCCCGACCGTGAGCTTCGTACGCCACAAGATCCCCTTCATCACGACCGTGGACCGGGCCAGGGATGTGGTCAAGGAGCTCGACGCGGCGATGACCGAAGCGGTGACACCGCTGGTGTTCTCCACCGTCGCCGATGAGGACGTCCGGGGCACGCTGATGACGACCGAGTGCGCGTTCATCGACCTGTTCGGGTCGCACCTCGACACGGTCGAACGGGTCCTGCACGTCAACGCTGCACACGACGTCGGCGCCCTCCACGGGGTGGGGGACCTGCGTCGCTACGAGATGCGGATGAAGGCGATCGACTTCGCCATGGAGCACGACGACGGGCAGAGCCTGCGCAACCTCGAGAACGCCGAGCTGATCCTCATCGCCCCGTCGCGCTGCGGCAAGACGCCCACCTCGATGTACCTCGCCCTCCAGCACGGCATCAAGGTCGCCAACTACCCATTGGTCGACGAGGACTTCGACCACAGCGACGTGCCCCGCCCGGTCCGTCCCTACGTCGACAAGTGCTTCGGCCTGCTGTCCACCCCGGCGCGGCTGAGCCAGGTGCGTGGAGAACGCCGCCCAGGGTCGAAGTACGCCTCCCTCGCCCAGTGCAGCTACGAGCTGCGCCGGGCGGAGTCGTTGTACCGCTCGTTCCGGATCCCGTCGATCAACTCCGCATCGATGTCGGTGGAGGAGATGGCGGCCGTGATCATGCAGGCGAGACGCATGCGGGACGTCGAGTGACCTGGGGTAGTGTCGGGCCGCGCCCTTGGCCCGGACCGGACGGAAGAGGACCCTCATGAGTGCAAACATCGCCTGGTTCAAGGACATCGGCTTGGGGGATGTCGACTCGGTCGGTGCCAAGAACGCCTCGCTCGGCGAGATGGTGCAGCACCTGTCCAAGGCGGGGGTGTCCGTGCCGGACGGGTTCGCCACGACGGCCGAGGCCTACCGCCGGTTCCTGGGCCACGACGGCCTGGCGGACCGCATCAACGGGCTGCTGTCAGACCTCGACGTCGACGACACGCGCCGGCTGTCCGAGGTGGGCCACGAGATCCGCGACGCGGTGGAGGCACAGGCCTTCCCGGCCGACCTCGAGGAAGACATCCGCGCGGCATACGAGTCTCTCGTGGGCGAAGCCGGCGAGGAGGTGAGCTGGGCCGTGCGCTCGAGCGCCACTGCCGAGGACCTGCCTGATGCCTCCTTCGCAGGCCAGCAGGAGACCTTCCTCAACATCCGGGGCATCGACAACGTCCTGCACGCCATCAAGCTGGTCTTCGCCTCGCTCTACAACGACCGTGCGATCGCCTACCGCGTGCACAGCGACTTCGACCACGCCGCCGTCGCGCTGTCCGCGGGGGTGCAGCGCATGGTCCGCTCCGACATCGGCGCCTCGGGCGTGATGTTCACCATCGACACCGAGTCCGGCTTCCCCGACGCGGTCTTCGTCACGAGCAGCTACGGCCTCGGCGAGGCGGTGGTGCAGGGGGCCGTCAACCCCGACGAGTTCTATGTCTACAAGCCGGCCCTGCGCGCCGGCCGCCCGGCTGTCCTCAAGCGCGGACTGGGTGGCAAGGCGACCAAGATGGTCTACACCGAGGATGCCTCCGTCGGCCGCACCACTGAGTTCGTGCCGGTCGATGAGGCCGACCAGATGCGGCTCAGCCTCACCGACGAGGAGGTCACCGAGCTCGCCGGCCACGCCCTCAAGATCGAGGAGCACTACGGCCGCCCAATGGACATCGAGTGGGGCCGCGACGGTGTCGACGGCAAGCTGTACATCCTGCAGGCGCGCCCCGAGACCGTGAAGTCGCGCGCCTCCGGCTCGACCCTGCAGCGGTTCCGCATGGACGAGCGCGGCCCGGTCGTCGTCGAGGGACGGGCCATCGGCCAGAAGATCGGCTCCGGCGCGGTCCGCGCGCTCACCTCTATCGACGCGATGCACGACTTCCAGCCCGGCGAGGTCCTCGTCGCCGACATGACCGACCCCGACTGGGAGCCGATCATGAAGCGCGCCAGCGCGATCGTCACCAACCGCGGCGGGCGCACCTGCCACGCCGCGATCATCGCCCGTGAGCTCGGCATCCCTGCCGTCGTGGGCACTGGCTCCGCGACCCGCCAGCTCACTGACGGCCAAGAGGTCACCGTCTCGTGCGCCGAGGGCGACACCGGCTTCGTCTACGAAGGCAAGCGGGCCTTCTCGGTGTCGGAGACGGCGCTGGACGACATGCCGGACATCCCGGTCAAGATCATGATGAACGTCGGCACGCCGGAACAGGCCTTCGAGTTCTCCCGCCTGCCCAACAAGGGAATCGGGCTGGCCAGGCTCGAGTTCATCATCAACCGGCAGATCGGGATCCACCCGCGGGCCCTGCTCGAGCTCGAGGACCAGGACCCCGAGATCAAGGCCCAGATCGATCCGCTCATCGCCGCCTACGCCAGCCCGCGCGACTTCTTCGTCAAGCGGTTGAGCGAGGGGATCGCCATGCTGGGGGCCGCCTTCGCGCCGGAGCCGGTGATCGTGCGGATGTCGGACTTCAAGTCCAACGAGTATGCCGGTCTGCTGGGTGGGGAGCGCTACGAACCGCACGAGGAGAACCCGATGCTCGGGTACCGCGGGGCGTCACGCTACCTCTCTGCCGACTTCGCCGAGTGCTTCGCGATGGAGTGCGAGGCGCTGCGGCACGTGCGCGACGAGATGGGCCTGACCAACGTCAAGGTGATGATCCCGTTCGTGCGCACCGTCGCCGAGGGCAAGGGCGTGATCGACCTCCTGGGCCAGCACGGGTTGCGCCGGGGCGAGAACGGCCTGCAGGTCGTCATGATGTGCGAGCTCCCGTCCAACGCCGTCAACGCCGCCGAGTTCCTCGAGCACTTCGACGGCTTCTCCATCGGCTCCAACGACATGACCCAGCTGACCCTCGGCCTCGACCGTGACTCCTCGCTGGTCGCCGGCTCCTTCGACGAGCGCGACCCCGCCGTCAAGAAGATGCTCAGCATGGCCATCAAGGCGTGCCGCGACCAGGGCAAGTACGTCGGCATCTGCGGGCAGGGGCCCTCGGACCATGCCGACCTCGCCGAGTGGCTGCTCGACGAGGGTATCGAGTCGATGTCGCTCAACCCCGACACCGTGGTCGACACCTGGCTGCGCCTGGCCAAGCACGTCAAGGCCGGCTGACCGGAGCACCGGTCAGGTCTCGGTCGGCCCCTCCCGCAGGTCGCGCTCGGCAGACATCACCTTGAGCACCGCGTTGATCAGGCCGAGGTGGGTGAACGCCTGCGGGAAGTTGCCCAGGTGCCGCCCACTCGTGGCCTCGATCTCCTCGGCGTACAGGCCAAGCGAGGTCGCGTGCGCGAGCAGCTTCTCGCACAGCCGTTGCGCCCGCTGGTGCTCGCCGATGATTGCCAGGCACGAGACCAGCCACCACGAGCAGATCGTGAACGTGCCCTCCTCGCCGGAGAGCCCGTCGTCGGTCTGCTCGACCTTGTAACGCAGCACCAGGCCGTGCTCGGTCAGCTCGTCGGCGATCGCCAGTACGGTGGCGCGCAGACGCGGGTCGTCCGGTGGCAGGAAGCCGAGCAGCGGCATCAGCAGGTTGGACGCGTCGAGCGCGGTGGTGTCGTAGTGCTGGGTGAAGACGCCGCGCTCGTCGAGCCCGTGCTCACAGATGTCGGCGTGCATCTCGTCGGCGGCCGCCCGCCAGCGCTCGGCCAGCTCGTGGTTCTCGCGGACCACGGCGAGCTTGGCGCCGCGGTCGGCAGCCACCCAGCACATGACCTTGGAGGAGGTGAAGTGCTTGGGGTCGCCGCGCACCTCCCAGATGCCGCGGTCCGGCTCCCGCCAGTGCTCGATGGCCGCCTCGACGAAGGTGCTCAGGATCGGCCACAGGCGCTCGTCGAGGGTGTCACGAGACTTGGTGTGGATCCAGACCGAGTCGAGGATCGCGCCCCACACGTCATGCTGCTTCTGGTCGAACGCGCCGTTGCCGATCCGCACCGGTCGCGCGCCGTCGTACCCGTCGAGGTGGGGGAGCAGCTCCTCGGACAGGTCCTTGCCGCCGTCGATGCCGTACATGATCTGCAGCTCGTCGGAGGCCTCGGCGAGGTCGGCGATGAACCAGAAGAAGTCGTTGGCCTCCCAGTCGAAGCCGAGGGTGTCCAGCGCCCAGAGGGCCAGCGTCGAGTCGCGCACCCAGGAGTAGCGGTAGTCCCAGTTCCGCTCGCCCCTCGGCGTCTCCGGAAGGGAGGTGGTCGGCGCCGCGATGAGGGCTCCTGTCGGGGCGTAGGTCAGCCCCTTGAGGGTCAGGGCGCTCCGCTCGAGGTACCCGCGCCAGGGGTGGTCGGGGAAGTTGCCGCGGGCCAGCCAGTGCTGCCAGTGGTGCGCCGTCCACACCTGCCGCTCGTAGGCGTCCTCGAACGTGGCAGGAGGCTCGTGCTCGGTCCAGGAGAAGGCCACGAAACGGGTGTCGCCCTCCTTGACCAGGGTCCGCGCGGTGGCCTGCGGCCCCTCGAACCCGAGCCTCATGTCGGTGGTCAGCCGCACCCGCAGGTCGATGCCGTCGGCCTCGCCCACGGCATCGTGGTAGCCGTCACCGAGGTAGGACCAGGTGGCCTGCCTGCGGCCGTAGTCGAACACCGGCGTGCAGTTGAGCACGAGCTGCACCTCGCCGTTCACGCACCTGACGGTCCGCAGCAGCACGTGCTCCGAGTCGTAGTCGGTGGGTGCGCGCTTGTAGCGGTAGGCGCGTTCGTCCTCGTGGTGCCAGGGCCCCATGAGCAGGGCGTCGCGAACGATCACCCAGCCACCCGGGGTGCCCCACGACGTCTCGACGATCATCGTGCCCGGGAGGTAGCGGCGGGCGCTGGGCACCATCATGTCTGCCGGTCCCAGGCGGAAGCCGCCCGCGTCGCGGTCGAGGATGGCGCCGAACACGCTGGGGGAGTCCATGCGCGGAAGGCACATCCACTCCACGTTGCCGCTCGGTGCGATGAGCGCCGTCACCTGGCAGTCGGAGATGAAGGCGTAGTCACCGATCGGCGGGAAGGCCGACCGGACCAGGCTCTCGGACGCACCGGTGGACATGAGTCGAGGGTGCACCCAAGCGGCCTCGTCCGCTACCGCAGGCGGAACCTGCGCTTGACCCGCTTGCCGACCGCCTCCGCGGCGATGCCGACGCGGGTGCGACCCGGCTGGGGGTTGGGCAGCGCGAGCGTCACCACCTGCTTCCAGGCGGATGCGACCTGCTTCGGCAGCGGACCCGTGGTGTAGGACAGGCCGTACCGCTCGCAGATCTCCTGGATGCGCGGCGCGATCTCGGCGTAGCGGTTGCTCGGCAGGTCGGGGAACAGGTGGTGCTCGATCTGGTGCGACAGGTTGCCCGTCATGAAGTGCATCGCCTTGCTGCCGCTGATGTTGGCCGAGCCGATCATCTGGCGCAGGTACCAGTCGCCGCGCGTCTCGCCCTCGATCGAGGTCTTCGCGAACGTCTCGACACCCTCGGGGAAGTGACCGCACATGATCACGCCGTGGGTCCAGACGTTGCGGACGAGGTTGGCGGTCGCGTTGGCGGCCATGGTGTGCAGGAAGGAGGGCCCCGACAGCAGCGGGTGCAGGACGTAGTCCTTGCGCACCTGGCGGCCGATCTTGGACAGCACCCGCTTCGCGTCGCGGCGGAAGGTCTCCTTGTCCTTCCCGCGACCCTTGAGGTACGCCCCGAGCTCGAGGTCGTACGCCGCGATGCCGTACTGGAAGAACAGCATGTTGATGAAGTTCCACACGGGCTGGCCGAGATAGGACGGGTACCACTTCTGGTCCTCGTCCACGCGCATGATGCCGTAGCCGAGGTCGTTGTCCTTGCCGATCACGTTGGTGTACGTGTGGTGCAGCTGGTTGTGGCTGTGCTTCCAGAACTCGGCAGGCGTGGCGCTGTCCCACTCCCACGTCGTCGAGTGGATCTTCGGGTCACGCATCCAGTCCCACTGGCCGTGCAGGATGTTGTGGCCGATCTCCATGTTGTCGATGATCTTGGCCACGGACAGCCCGAGGGTGCCGACCACCCAGGCCGGCGGGAAGATCGAGAACAGCAGCACGGCGCGGCTGCCGAGCTCGAGCTTGCGGTTCCGGTCGATGACCTTGCGGATGTATGCCGCGTCGCTGGCCCCGCGCGAGGCGAGGACTTCCTGCCGCAGGGCGTCGAGCTCGGCGCCGAGCGCCTCGACGTCCTCTGCGCTCAGGTGGGCGGTGGGGTCCGGCTTGCCGGACGGCTTGGGGGCGGGCCGGCGTTCGGTGGTCACCACCGAGAGCCGGCCCTGGGGCTTGCGCGTAGTGGTCGGTGCGGACGGCGTGCCCGCGCCGGACCCGTCGATCGTCAGGTCGAACTTCTCGGCCGTGGCGGTCATGTGTATGGGTCTCCTTGTCTCGGGGCGAAAGTCGGTCTCGGGGGTGGATCCGGTCAGAGGTCGATCAGGCAGGCGCCGGCGGCAGCCGACACGCAGGTCTGGATGGGGATGGCGTCACCGTCGGCTGCCACCGTGAGCTGGCCGTCGCGCAGGTCGCGCACGGCGCCCTCTTTGAGCGGGACGACGCAGCCGAAGCAGATGCCCATGCGGCAACCCGAGGGCATGAGGACACCCGCCTCCTCGCCGGCGTCCAGGATCGGGGTCGCGCCGTCGGCGACGACCTCCTGGCCCTGCTTGGCGAAGCTGACGGTGCCGCCCTCGCCCTCGGCGACCACGACGGGGCGGAAGCGCTCGGTGTGCAGGGAGTCGCTCAGGCCAACCGCGGCATACGCCTCCTCGAACGCGTCGAGCAGCCCGGTGGGGCCGCACGCCCACGTCTCCCGCTCGCGCCAGTCGGGGACGACCTCGTCGAGGTCGGCCGGGGTCAGGATGCCGTCCCGCTCGGTGTGCCGCTCGACGAGCCGGAGGCTGCCTTGAGCGGCCCACCCACGCAGCTCGTCGCCGAAGATGACGTCCTGCGGCCCGGGGGCGGAGTGCAGGACCACGGCATCTGCCAGGTCCGCCAGGTGGTTGCGCAGCATCCCCATGACGGGCGTGATGCCGCTGCCGGCGGTGACGAACAAGGTCTTGGCCGGAGGCGTCGGCGGAAGCGTGAACTCGCCGGTGGCCTGGTCGAGGTGGATGAGCGTGCCGGGCCGCAGGCGCCGCACGACGTGGTTGCTGACCGTGCCGTCCGGGATGGCCTTGACGGTGATCGAGAGCGTGCCATCGCGCATCTCGGCCGGTGAGGTCAGGGAGTAGGCACGCCAGCTGCGGACCCCGTCGACGTCGACGCCGATCCGGATGTACTGACCGGGCACGTGCCGCCGCCAGCCGCGCCCCGGCCGGATCCAGACCGTGGCTGCGTCCGCCGTCTCAGGCCGCACGGCGACGACGCGCCCCCGCAGGTCTGCTCCGGCGCGCAGCGGAGCCACCATGTCGAGCACGTCGGAGGGGACCATGGGCGTCACGAGTGCCGCGCCGACCTGCCGCAGCAGGGCGCGGGCCTGCCGGCCGCGGGGGGCAGCCAACAGTCGGGTCGTCGTCGAGGTCATGACGCAACAGTAACCTACGGTGGCGTAGGTTACGGAATCGTAGGTTGTGAGGTCTCCCACGGCGTGTCCCGGGAATGCAGGCCGCGGGCCTCGGGTACGGGCTCCTGCGCCACCGTGAGCGGCCCCGCCCACTCCCACCGGCCCGGCACGGGCAAGGTCAAGGGTCGGTCAAGAGTTGGGACCCAACTCATGCCCCACCGCGAGAGGGGTAGTGGAGAGCAGGCCCGCCGCACGCTGGCCGCGCGGTGGGCCAGGGCCGGGGAGGTTCAACCAGCAGCCTCCCCGGCTCGCCGGGGGCCCACACAGGCGCAGGCAGCCGGTGGACGGGAGAGACGGGCCCGTCAGCCCGAGAAGCTCGTCTCGAGCGTGATCGGCACGGCGGACAGCGCCTGGCTCACCGGGCAGCCGGTCTTCGCGCCCTGCGCTGCCTCCTCGAACTGCTCCGCAGTCATCCCGGGCACCACTGCCGTGACGGACAGGGCGATGCCGGTGATGCCCGTCCCGGGCTGGAACGTCACCTCCGCAGTCGTGTCCACCGAGGTGGGCGGCGTGCCGCCCTGCGCGAGGGCGTTCGACAAGGCCATCGAGAAGCAGGTGGAGTGGGCCGCCGCGATCAGCTCCTCCGGGCTGGTCTTCCCGCCCGGCTCCTCCGCGCGTGCTGCCCAGGTCACGGGATATGTGCCGATCCCGGACGAGGCGAGGTTCACCTCCCCGGAGCCTTCCATGAGGGAGCCCTCCCAGTGGGCGTTGGCGGTGCGGGTGGTTGCCATCTGCGGCACTCCTTTGCTCGGTGTCCCCCCACCCTCGCCGTCCGCGCGGAGCAGGGCAACTGCTCGGGGGCCCCTACGATGCAGGCGTGGCTGATGAGACGGTCCCCGCGGAAGGCACGGCAGCACCGGTGGCCGGCGCCGTCGCGCGCCTGAGCGGTCTCGACCTCGAGGACCTGCTCGAGGAGCTGCGGGCGCGCGCAGGCAGTGCTCGCGCCACCCAGGGGAG
>JAICSZ010000268.1 GCA_025936615.1 Pedococcus sp.
GAGGAGTCCTTGACCGCCTGCTTGGCCTTGATGGTGCCGTAGGTGACGATCATCGAGACCCGGTCGTCGCCGTACTTCTCGGTGACGTAGCGGATCACCTCGCCGCGCCGACGCTCGTCGAAGTCGATGTCGAAGTCGGGCATCGAGACCCGGTCGGGGTTCAAGAACCGCTCGAAGATCAGGCCGTGCTCGAGGGGGTCGAGGTCGGTGATCCGCATCGCGTAGGCGGCCATCGAGCCGGCCCCCGAGCCGCGGCCGGGGCCGACCCGGATGCCGTTGTTCTTCGCCCAGTTGATGAAGTCCGCGACCACCAGGAAGTATCCCGGGAAGCCCATCGCGGTGATCACGCCGATCTCGAAGTCGGCCTGCGTGCGCACCGCCTCGGGGATGCCGTCGGGATAGCGGAAGCGCAGGCCCCGCTCGACCTCCTTCACGAACCAGGAGTCCTCGGTCTCACCGTCGGGCACCGGGAACCGGGGCATGTAGTTGGCCGACTCGTCGAACTCGACCTCGCAGCGCTCGGCGATCAGCAGGGTGTTGTCGCACGCCTCCGGAAGCCCGTTGCGCGCTCCCCACAGCTCACGCATCTCGGCGGGTGACTTGATGTAGTAGCTGTCGCCGTCGAACCTGAACCGCTTCGGGTCCGCCATCGTGCTGCCCGAGGAGACGCAGAGCAGGTGCTCGTGGGCGGCCGCGTCGGCGGGGTTGGTGTAGTGCGAGTCGTTGGTGGCCACCGGCGGGATGCCGAGGTCCTTGGCCAGCCGGAGCAGCCCGTCGCGGACCCGGGTCTCGATGGACAGGCCGTGGTCCATCAGCTCGAGGAAGAAGCTGTCGCGACCGAAGATGTCCTGGAAGTCCCCCGCGGCGGCCCTGGCCTTGTCGTAGTCCCCGATGCGCAGCCAGGTCTGGACCTCACCGGAGGGGCAGCCGGTGGTCCCGATCAGCCCGGCGGCGTGCTCCGCGAGCAGCTCGCGGTCGGCGCGCGGCTTGTAGAAGAACCCCTCGATGGAGGAGCGCGAGGAGAGCCGGAACAGGTTGTGCATCCCGGCGGTGGTCTCGGCCAGCAGCGTCATGTGGGTGTAGGCGCCGCTGCCCGAGACGTCGTCGTCGCCGCCGTTGTTCCAGCGCACCCGCTTGCGGTCGAAGCGGGAGGTGTTCGGGGTGAGGTAGGCCTCGCAGTTGTGGAGCACGAAGTCGGAGACGTAGGAGTTGTCGTCCTCCACCTCGACGTTGAACACCTCCGTGTCCAGCTCGAGCGGCTCCACGGCGTCCACACGCCGGTAGACGTAGTCGTCGTCCTGGTCGACGGCTCCCGAGTGGTGGTCGCCCGGCGTGTAGGACACGACGTGCCGCGGGTGGTCGGCCTCGGACCCGCCGTCCGGGGAACCGTCACCTGCCGTCCCGCGGGACACCGAGGCCCAGTGGCCGAGGTCCGCCAGAAGCGAACGCAGCCCCCAGGCCAGGTCGCGGGAGGGCACCTCGAGATCGCGCCTCCCCGACGCGGTCGCGGCGCCCCGTGCGCCCTCCGGGCCCGCGTGGACGAGCCCGTCCACGAGCCCGTCCACGAATCCGGCGCGGACGGGGGTCGGCCCGTTCAGCACCTCGACGGGGATGCGCTTCGACGCCGCGCCTCGACCCACCAGCGCCTCGAGCAGGTGCGCCAAGGGCAGGGATGTCGCCGTGACCTCGAGAGTGCCCGCTCCCGTGGTCGCCGCGGAGACCCGCACGGGGCCTCCGCGACCCTCGAGCAGGCCGGTCAGCCGCTCCGCGACGTGGCTCGCCCCAGGACGGAGCGAGAAGCCGATCTCTCCGGTCGGCTCGCCGCCTCGGCGACCTGTGGACCCGGCGGCCGCGTAGCCGCCCAGCAGGTATCCCAGGGCCTCGTCCAGGACCAGCTGGGCCGGCATCCTCGGCCACCACTCGGCAGCACGGTCGGCTTCGTCAGCCCGGTCGGCGGACGCGGACGAGCGGGGAACACCGGTCCCGCGAGCCGCGACGTCGCCCGGCAGCACGTCGGGAGTCCGGATCACCGTGTGCTCGTGGCGCAGCTTGGGCAGGCAGACCCAGGAGGTCCGGTCTGCGCGTCCCGCAACGATGTCGCCGGGTTTGCGCCAGTCGGTGATGCCATCCGACGTGCGGACCAGGATGGGGTGCTCCTCGGTGAGGGTGAGCGACCTGGTGTCGCCTCCCGCGAGCCGAACCCGGTAGGCCCGCCCCGTGTACGCCCGGCGCATCGTCCGCACCACCCGACGGAACCGTCCGCGATGGGTCAGCACCAGGTCACCGACGGCGATGCTCTCCACCGGTCCGACACCGCCGGCGGTCACGATGTCCTGCCCCTCCAGCAGGCAGCCGATGATCGGCTTGATCCCGGCCGCCTTGGCCTTGGAGTAGAAGTCGAAGGCGCCGAACACGTTGCCGTGGTCGGTCATCGCGATCGTGTCCATGCCGAGCTCGGCGGTCCTCGCGAACATCTCCCCGAGCCGGGCGGCCCCGTCGAGCATGGAGTACTCGGTGTGCACGTGCAGGTGGACGAACGAGTCGCTGGTCCGGGACCCGGATGACATGTGCGGTAACCGCCCCTTCCCGGACGTCGAGTGCATGCTGAACCAGGCCGGGAGGCTCCCGCGCCGTGCTTCTCGGGGAAGACCGACAGCCTATGCGACCCGGCGGGAGGATCGTGGCAGGACCCACCGACAGGTCAGGACCGGGCGGCGGCGCCCCAGCCGTGCCACGAGTCGACCTCGATCCAGGCGCTCACCCGGCGCCGGTCCCGGGTCGGATAGGCGTCGTTCCCGTAGTGCCGCGAGAGCCGGTCGATGTCGGCGAGGTCGGTGTCGTCGCGCAGCTCGACGACCCGGCCCTGGACGCTGACGTGGGTGTACCACGACGACTCGTCGAGTGCGGTCAGGGAGACCCGGGGGTCTCGGCGCAGGTACTCGAGCCGCTTGCGGCCCTCGTCCATGTTGACCAGGATGCGGCCGTCCTCGAAGAGGTACCAGGTGGCCACCGAGACGGGCTGTCCGTCCGGGCGCAGCGTCGTGATCACCGCAGGGTTCGCCTTGGCCAGCAGGGCGCGGAGGTCGTCGGGCAGTGGTCCGTCGGTCATGAGGTGCCTCCTGGTGGGGTGCCGGGTGGTGGGGTGCCTGGTGGTGGGGTGCCGCGTGGTGGGGTGGCCTCGGGTGGGGCAGCCGCTGCCTCGGGGCCGACCGCGGCATCGAGGCTCTCGCTGATCACCTGGTGCATGATCCGGCGGATCCGCTGCTGTCCCAGCTCCGGGGCCCGCCGGGCCATCCGCGCGACGATCTGGTCCTCGCGCTCCGCGTCGCGGCCCGCGTGTCCCGGGACCTCCTTGAGGGTCTGGATCCGGGCCGTCAGACCCGCACGCTCGGCGAGCAGCGTCGCCAGCCGGTCGTCGATGGCGTCGATGCGCCGCCGCATCCCCTCGAGCGAGGCCGGGTCCGGCCAGGCCATCTCGAGGTCCGGCTCGTGCTCCTCGTTGTCCGAGCCGTCGGTGCGACGTACGACGCCGAACCCGTGCCGGGCGTAGAACCGCTGGGCGCCGGTGTTCGTCTCGAAGACCCACAGCCCCAACCCGTCGGGGCGCAGGGTCTTGGCGAGGTCGAGCAGGCTCGAGCCGATCCCCAGCCCGGTCAGGCCGGGCCGGACGTAGAGCGAGTGCAGCCAGCCCGGGTCGAGGACCAGGTAGCCGACGAGCTCACCGCCGCGCTCGGCCACCCAGGTCGCGCGGTCATCCGGCATCGGGACGGTGCGCGGCTCCAGTCCGAGCACCTGCCGGATCCAGCTCCGCACCTCACCGGGCGGGTGGACGGAGGCCGGCATGGCGGGATAGGCCGCGGCCCGGGCCTCGTAGGACAAGGTGGCCAGCGGCTCGGCGTCCTCGTCGTGCGCAGGTCGCAGCGTCAGGTCCGGTTCAGACGGCATCGCGCAGGGCGTCCAGGGCGTGCTGGAGGTCGTCGGGGTAGTCGGACGCGTACTCGACGTACTCGCCGCTCTCCGGGTGGTCGAAGCCGAGGCGTACGGCGTGCAGCCACTGCCGGGTCAGCCCCACCCGAGCCGCGAGCGTCGGGTCGGCGCCGTAGGTCAGGTCGCCCAGGCACGGATGCCTGAGCGCCGCCATGTGCACCCGGATCTGGTGCGTGCGCCCGGTCTCCAGGTGCACC
>JAICSZ010000050.1 GCA_025936615.1 Pedococcus sp.
GAGGAGATCCGCTGGTTCAAGGTCGCCGACCAGCGCAGCCTCGAGGTCGCCGAGCACGGCCTGTGGGCGCCTCCGTGCCGCGAGGTGCTCCTCACCGACTCCGTGCGCGAGCGGGCGCGCAACCTGCAGGATCAGCTCCCCGGCGCGGCCGACCTGCTCGGCAAGCTCGCCGAGGGCATCGCCGTCGAGGGGATGGAGTCGCTGGCCCCAGCACTCGTCGACGGCATGGAGAGCGTCCTCGACACGCTGCGCGACGCGACGGCGGTCGTGCTGTGCGACCCGGAGCGGGTCCGCACCCGCGCGCACGACCTCGTCGCGACCAGCCAGGAGTTCCTCGAGGCGGGCTGGGCCAACGCCGCGGCGGGCAACGCCGTCCCCATCGACCTGCAGGGCGTGCTGGGCACCGCCTCGTTCTGGTCGCTCGCCGACCTGCGCGCCCACGCGCAGGACGTTGGTATGCCGTGGTGGGACCTCGGCCCGTTCGTCGCCGACGAGGAGCTGGCCGAGGCCGCCGGCGACGCTGCCCTGGTCAACACCGGCTTGGAGGAGGCCCCGCGCTACCGCGGCTCGACGCCCGACGCCGTGGCCGACCTGCAGGGCTGGGTCGAGGACGGCTGGCGCATCGTCGTGGTCACCGAGGGACCGGGCCTGGCACGTCGCGTCGCAGAGGTGCTCGCCGGCGAGAACGTGCCGGCCCGCCTCGACGCCGACCTGACCGACCTCACCGACGGGGTCGTCCACCTGACCCACGGCTCTCTGGGAAGCGGGTTCCTCGCTCCCGCAAGCAAGTTCGCGCTCCTCACCGAGAACGACCTCACCGGCGCCGCCGGGCAGGGCGGCTCGACCAAGGACATGCGCAAGATGCCGTCGCGGCGCCGCAACCAGGTCGACCCGCTCCAGCTGCGGCCCGGCGACTTCGTCGTGCACGAGCAGCACGGTGTCGGCAAGTTCGTCGAGATGGTGCAGCGCACGATCGGCGACGCGACTCGCGAGTACCTCGTCATCGAGTACGCACCCTCCAAGCGCGGCCAGCCCGGCGACCGGCTGTTCGTCCCGACCGACCAGCTCGACCAGGTCACCCGCTACGTCGGGGGCGAGCAGCCCAGCCTCAACAAGATGGGTGGCTCGGACTGGAAGCAGACCAAGGGCCGGGCCCGCAAGTACGTCAAGCAGATCGCGGCCGAGCTCATCCAGCTCTACTCCGCGCGGATGGCCACCAAGGGGCACGCGTTCGCGCCCGACACCCCGTGGCAGCGCGAGCTCGAGGACGCCTTCGCCTATGTCGAGACCCCCGACCAGCTCTCCTCCATCGACGAGGTCAAGGCCGACATGGAGCGCTCGGTCCCGATGGACCGCCTCATCTGCGGCGACGTCGGCTACGGCAAGACCGAGATCGCTGTGCGCGCGGCGTTCAAGGCGATCCAGGACGGCAAGCAGGTGGCCGTCCTCGTGCCCACGACGCTGCTGGTCCAGCAGCACATGCAGACGTTCGCCGAGCGCTACGCGCAGTTCCCCGTGACGATCAGGGCCCTCAGCCGCTTCCAGAGCGACAAGCACGCCCGCGAGACGATCGAGGGACTCGCCAACGGGAGCGTCGACCTGGTCATCGGCACGCACCGCCTGCTGTCCAAGGACATCCGCTACAAGGACCTCGGCCTGGTCGTCATCGACGAGGAGCAGCGCTTCGGCGTCGAGCACAAGGAGCAGCTCAAGACCCTGCGCACCGCCGTCGACGTCCTCGCGATGTCCGCCACCCCCATCCCGAGGACGCTCGAGATGGCCGTCACCGGCATTCGCGAGATGTCCACGCTCGCCACACCCCCGGAGGAGCGCCACCCGGTCCTCACCTACGTGGGTGCCTACGAGGAGAAGCAGATCGTCGCGGCCATCCGCCGCGAGCTGCTCCGCGAGGGCCAGGTCTTCCTCGTGCACAACAAGGTGCAGACGATCGAGCGGGCCGCCAGCCGGATCCGCGAGCTCGTCCCGGAGGCCCGGGTCGCCACCGCCCACGGCAAGATGGGCGAGCACCGGCTCGAGCAGGTCGTCGTCGACTTCTGGGACAAGAAGTTCGATGTCCTCGTGTGCACCACGATCGTCGAGACCGGGCTGGACATCTCCAACGCCAACACCCTGGTCGTGGAGCGCGCCGACGTCCTCGGCCTCTCCCAGCTCCACCAGCTGCGCGGTCGCGTCGGCCGCGGCCGCGAGCGCGCCTACTCCTACTTCCTCTACCCGCCCGAGAAGCCGATCACCGAGACCGCCCACGACCGGCTCCAGACCATCGCCAGCCACACCGACCTCGGCGCCGGCATGCAGGTGGCCATGAAGGACCTCGAGATCCGCGGCGCCGGCAACCTGCTCGGCGGCGAGCAGTCCGGCCACATCGCCGGTGTCGGGTTCGACCTCTACGTGAGGCTGGTCGGTGAGGCGGTCGCCGACTTCCGCGGCGACGGCGAGCAGGCGCCGGCCGAGATCAAGATCGAGCTGCCGGTCGACGCCCACCTGCCGCACGACTACGTGCCGGGGGAGCGGCTGCGGCTGGAGATGTACAAGAAGCTCGCGGCCGTGGTCGACGAGCACCAGCTCGCCGACATCGAGGCCGAGCTCGACGACCGCTACGGTCCGCCCCCCGAGCCGGTGCGGAACCTGCTCGAGGTCGCGCGGCTGCGGACCGTCGCCCGCCAGGCAGGCGTCGGCGACATCTCCGTGCAGGGCAACTTCGTGCGGTTCGGTCCCGTCGAGCTGCCCGAGTCAGGGCAGCTGCGGCTGCAGCGGCTCTACCCGAAGTCCTTGGTCAAGGACGCGACGCATACCATTCTGGTGCCGAAGCCGACCACGGCCAGGGTAGGTGGCAAACCACTGCGCGACACGGCAGTCTTGCAGTGGGCCAGCGACCTGATCCGTGCCGTCCTGCTGGGCAGCGTCGCCGACGCCGCCCGGGTGGGCAGCCAGCAGACCGCCGCCCCAGCCCGGTGACCGGGCCGAGGTCGACCGACAGAGAGGAAAGCCCGTGAAGGCAGTCCGGGCCCTGCGTGGGCCGATCGTGGTGATCGCCGCAGCGGTGGCGCTCGGAGTGTCCGGTTGCGCGACCGCGGACACCGCCGCCATCGTCAACGGCCACACGATCAGCGAGCGCGAGGCCCAGGAGGCGGCTCGCCAGATCCAGGAGGCGCAGCCCGACTCCGGTTTCGACACCCCCAGCGCCGTCACCAACCTGATCATGGCGCAGTTCATCAACGAGGTGGCCGACAAGTCCGGCAAGGGCCTGTCCGACTCGGCTGCCCGCGCCGCCGTCGACACGATCGACGACCCCTCGCCGGCCACCCTCGAGCTGGTCAAGGCCAGCGTCGCGTGGAACAACCTCAGCAGCGGCGAGCGCAACGAGGCGGTCGCCGACGCCCAGAAGGCGAAGATCACCATCAACCCGCGCTACGGCACCTTGGACGCCAAGACGATGCAGTTCGGCGTCAGCAAGCCCAACTGGATCAAGGCGCAGCCGACCGCCACCCCGGCGGGCTGACCCCTTGTCGGGCGGTCGCCTGACGCTCCTCCTCGCCAGTCCGCGCGTGGCGCCGGGCCTGCTGTCCCGCGCGGCTTGGCAGGCGCTGGACGCTGCTGGTTCCGTGATGGGGCGAGACGCGGACGAGCCGCTGGTGGGCGCCATCCACGAGGCCGGGGTGCCGGTCACGCACCTTGGTGTCGTGCCCTCACCCCAGCTTGCGCGCAGCCTGGTCGAGCGCGCGGCGGATGCCGACATCGTGTGGGTGTCATCGGCTGACGGGGACCCCGGTCTGACCGACGCCGTCGCCTCTGAGGTGACCCGGCTGCCCGACCCGCCGGAGGTCGAGGTGCTCGTCGGGTCGTGGGACGTCCCCGGTTCACGCCTGCTCGACCTCGTCGCCGTCATGGACCGGCTGCGCTCGCCGGGCGGATGTCCGTGGGATGCCGAGCAGACCCACGAGTCGCTGGTGAAGTACCTCCTCGAGGAGGCCCACGAGGCGGTGGAGGCGATCGAGTCCGGCGACCGCGCGCACATCCGCGAGGAGCTGGGCGACGTGCTGCTCCAGGTGGCGTTCCAGTCGCGGGTGGGTGAGGAGCACGCCGAGGACCCGTTCGACATCGACGACGTCGCAGCCGGGATCGTCGAGAAGCTGGTCCGGCGCCACCCGCACGTGTTCGCCGACGCCGACGCCACCACGCCCGAGGAGGTGGAGCGCAACTGGGAGGTCATCAAGGCCCAGGAGCGCGCCGCCAAGGCGGCCACCGCCGGAGAGGCGACCCACCCAGGCGGCGAGGCCGGGCACGAGAGCCTGCTGCACGGCATACCGGCGTCGTTGTCCACCCTGCTCGTGGCAGAGAAGGTGCTGGCGCGGCTGGAGCGCACCGGTGGCGACGTCACCCGGGCGACGGATGGCGACGACGTCGGCGCCCAACTGCTGGCGCTTGTCGCACGTGCTCGTGCCGATGGCGAGTCGGCGGACGCCCTGCTGCGCAAGGCGCTGCGCCATCTTGCTGCTGCTCAGGACTGACAAACCGGCTGGAACCGCCGCTTGGGCAGGTAGTTGTGCCACTCCTGCTCGGTAAGGGGACGACCGGCCAGCCGGCAGGCTGCAGCGACCCAGGACCGTGGGTCGAGCTCCCAGGTGACGACGGAGCCGTCGGTTCCCGCAAAGAGGAGCTGCTTGCCGTCCTTCGAGAACGACGGGTCCCCCTCCCACCCCACGGTCGCGGTGCCGAGAAGGGCCCCGCTCCGCCCGTCCCAGTAGCTCAGGCGTCCCTCGTTGACGCTGGCGACGAGGGAACCGTCCTCGCTCCAGGCCGCGTAGTAGCCGACGAGCCCTGCCTGGGAGGCGCTGGGCCGGGAGATCCACCGCAAGGTCTTGGCATCGAGGAGTCCGGTGCCGGTGGGACCGGTGCCGACGATCAGGCGCTTTCCGTCGGGCGAGGGGAACAGGTAGACCACCGGGAAGCCGAGGTCCGGCATGGGGCGGACCGTGCCGGCGACGTAGTCCACGATGGCGTCGTCGATCCACACCGTGTGGCGGTCTCCGCTCGGGACGAAGTTCTCGACGTCCTGCGCATCCGGCTGCCCCTTTGCCTTCTCGTAGACCTGGATCGGCTTTCGGGTGGGCGCGAGGGTCCGCGCGTCGAGGACGTGCAGCCGGCCCTCGGTGCTGCCGACGAGCAGGTACTTCCCGTCGAGGCTGAAGAAGGCGACGGCAGCCGCTTCGGTGGACGGAGGTTGTGCGAGCCGTCGCTCAGCGAGCTGGCGGCCGGTGGTGCTGTCCCACGTTCGGACCCACGGGTCACCGGAGGTGATGTTGAGGGTGGTGCTGTCGGGGTGCCAGGCGATGTCGTTGTAGCCTCCTTGGCCCATGGCTGGGGCCACTGCGGGGCCAAGCTTGCCGGTGACCACGTCCCGGACGCGGAACCGGGGTCCGACACTCGTGTAGCCGACCTTCGACCGGTCGGGGGAGAACCTGGCCCAGTAGTCGGGCCAGTCCAGGTGCTCAACGGGCCGGGCTGAGAGGAAGCGGCGGTCGCCCACGAGGTCCCACGCCTGGACCAGGCCCGCCGTGGTCTTCGTGTAGAGGGTCTTTCCGTCGCCGCTGAACCCGGGGTCGTCGACCTCACCAGCTTGGGAGAGGACCTCCACGGGCTCGGCCCCGCTGACGTCCCACACCATCAGTCGCTCGCCGGTCGCTGCCAGGTGTGTGCCGTCGGGGGAGAAGGCGAGGCCTTGGGTCACGCCCTGCCCGGACAGACGTGCTCGCGGCTTGAGGGACGCGGTGTCGACCAGGACGACCTCGACGCCGGCGCCGACAGCCAGGGTGCGGCCGTCCGGGCTCTGGGCCAGCACGTCGTCCAGCCCGATGACACCGAGCTCGTCGGCAGGCAGGGTCCGACGCGTCTTCCCGCTGGCGACGTCCGTCACGAGCAGCGTTCCTCCGTGGGGCGAGGGGGACTCGTCGAAGGCGGCCGAGTAGAGGGTGCGTCCGTCCGGGCTGATCGTCGGAGCGCTTCCCACCATCCCGAGCGACAACACCGCCGCAGGCTCGTTTGGAGACCGCAGGTCCCACACGAAGGTGTGTGGTGGCTGCTCGTCCTGGAGGTGGATCATGGTCGCGGTGAACCACCGACTGTTGGGGGAGTACCCGAGGTACCAGCGCCGGGGGAACCCCAGGTCGAGGAAATAGTACTGAGCCGGGATGCCGCCGAGCTGGACCGCAGACCTGGCGCCCGTCCGGTCGAGCAGGACGGCGGGGGGCTGCCCCTTCTCGACCAGGTCGCCCGAGATCGTCACCGCGTAGCCATTGCCGTCCGGTCTGGCGACCACCGACCCGCCGACGAGCTTCTCCGGAACGGAGACGCGGCGCAGGGTCGCTCCGTCGTAGAGCTCTAGTCCGACGCCGTCAGCGGCCATCACCGCCACCTGACCGGTCGCGGTGTTCACCGCCTGGTGGTAGATCCGGCCGGTACTTCGAGCGCTGCTCGCGAGCGCGGGGGCGCGGTCCAGGGTCGCCAGCAGGTTGGTCCGCGTGTCCACGGAGTCGTCCAGTGCGACCCCCGCCGCGGCGAGCAACAGAGACTTGTCGAGGTCGCCCGACCTCAGGGCCTCTGCGCCGAGACGACGAGCGTCCGCCACGCGCGCCTGTCCAGCGGCCGCGGCCGCCTCCTGGTCGGCCTGGTTCCGGGCGGTCAACGCGAGGGCGCCGGCGATGATCGACACCGCGAGCAGGGCGGCGACCCCGCCGAGGCCGAGCCGCAGCCGCTGGTTGAGCCGCCGCTCGCGGTGCACCTGGGCCTCCGTCGCTCGCTGCTCCTTCTCGGCCAGCTCCGCGGAGTCGTGGAGGAAGTCGCGCTCGGCAAGGGTGAAATTCGCGTCGGTACGCTGGTGCCACTCGCCTGCCCGGGCCTGGCGCACGCCGCGGTACAGCTCGCTGTCGGGGCGGCCCAGCTGGTCCCAGCTCTCGGCCGCGACAGCCAGGTGGCGCCTGATGCGCAGCCCGTCGACGTCCTCGTCGAGCCACGAGCGCAGGCGTGGCCAAGCGACGGCGAGTGACTCGTGTGCGATCTCGACGGTGTCGCCATCGGTGGACAGCAGCCGTGCCCGGACGAGCTGCTCGACGAGCTGGGCGTGCGCGTCGTCGCTGGTCACCGTGCGGCGCGGGACGCGGGTGCGGACGGGATCACCGCCCTCGTCCGGGGAGACGAGCCGGAGCATGAGGTCGCGCAGCATCGCCTGGTGCTCAGGATCCAGCCCGCGAAACACGCCCTCGGCCGACTGGGCCACGGCCTCACGCACGCCACCTGTCGCGGCATACCCCTCCGCCGTGAGGGTGCTTCCCTCGCGGTTCCGCCACGTCTGGCGGAGCACGTGGGAGAGCAGGGGAAGGGCGGCGGGCTCCCCGGAGACCTCGCGCACCAGCAAGTCCACCAGGCCGGGCTCGAGGCGCAGGCCGGCCTGGGCGGCCGGTCCTTCGATCGCCCGTCGGAGCTCGGGTTCGCTCATCGGCCCGAGCAGGTACAGACCCTGCTCGACCAACCGCGCGAACTCCGGGTGCCCAGACAGCTCACCGAGCCGGTCGGCGCGCAGCGTGAGAACGAGCTGGTGGTCCTGTGCATACTCGACCAGCGCGGCAAAGAACTCGGCCGGCTCGGGTGATCCCTCGTCGAGCGCCACCGCCTCCTCGCACTGGTCGACGACCAGCACCGTGCCCACGCGAGTCGGTGCGCCGGTCAATGCTGCCATTGGGTGGTTGCCCGGCGTGACCACGTGGAGACGAAGCCCGTCGCGCTCGAGGGCCGCGGCCACGCCTGCGCGCACCAGTGAGGACTTGCCGCAGCCGGACGGCCCGACCACGGCGAGGACGCCCCATTCGTCGAGCCGCTGTAGGCAGGCCGCGGTCACGTCCTCGCGACCGAAGAACGTCGCCGCGTCCTCGATGCCGTACGCGACCAGCCCGAGGTAGGGACACTCGGGGCTGGGCTGGGGGATGGCTGCCGCCACCGCGAGCGTGGGGTCCTGGTTGAGGATCGCCTGCTCGAGTGTGGCCAGGTCCGGGCCGGGGTCGAGGCCCAGCTCGTCGCGGAGCACGCGCCTGGCCTGGTGCAGGTGGTCGAGCGCCTCGGCCTGCCGGCCGTCCTGGTACAGCGCCAGGGCCAGCAGTCCCCATCGGCGCTCGCGAAGGGGTGCCTCGCGCACCAGCCGGTGGGCCGGGTCGAGGCTCGCGCGCACGTGTCCAGCCAGGAGCTCGGCCTCGACGAGGAGCTCCTCGGCCTCGAGCCGGAGCTCGACGAGGCGTTCGGTCGCCACCCGTCCGGCGGGCCACTCGAGGAGCTCGGCGAACGGGTTTCCGCGCCACAGGCCGAGAGCCTCGCCGAGCACGTATGCCGCCCGCTCCGGTTCGCGGGCGGCGACCAGCTCGCGGCCGCGATCCAGCAGTCTGCTGAACCTGAGGTGGTCGACGTGGTCCACGTGGTGCACCAGCCTGTACCCCTGCGGGGAGGTCTCGATGGCGTCGGCGCCCAGCACTTTGCGCAGGCGCACGATGCAGCCCTGGACGACCTTCGCCCAGGAGGCGGGAAGCTCCTCTCCCCAGATTGCCTCGGCCAGCGCGTCCGCGCTGATGTGCACTCCCGGGGTGACGGCCAAGGCCTCGAGCACGACGCGGTCCCGCAGCCCGAGCGTCGTCGCCGCGCCGTCCACCTCAAGAGGTCCGAGGACCGCAATCCCCATATGACGACGGTCGACCCTTGCTGCGAGGTCGTCAACCACCACGTAACCGAGGTGATACCGGCCCAGCACCGTGGTGGAACCACCCTGTGCCACAACGGATCCAGAGCCAGCTGGCTCACCCACCGAGCAGGGTTGCAGAAAGGCACGACAATGTCCGCAAACAGCACAATCCGCCGCTCGTCCGCCGCTCTCGGCGCTGCCGGCATCCTCGCCCTGTCCCTGGCCGGCCCGGCCTCGGCCCGACAGGACCCCAGCACCGGCGAGCTGCCCCGCTGCACGACAGCGTGCTACCAGGGGCCGGACAGCTCCTCCGGACCGCCTTCACTCAACCCCCATGGCAACGGCCTCGAGCTCATCCAGCTCGGCGGCGGCCTCCTCGCCGGAGTCGCCCTGGCGGGGGCAGGCATGGCCCTCGCCTCCCGCCGCGGCCACGCCCAGGCCGCACACCCCGCGTGACCACGCACACACACGAAAGGAGAACGTCATGACACGGATCACCGTGGGTCGCGTCGGAGCGACCCTGGGCCTCGCCTTGGTACTCGGTACAGCAGTTGCGATGCCGGCGAGCGCTGGGCAGGACCCCGTCCCCAGGCCGAGTGTCACCCTGCCCTACCCGCAAGGGACGTACGAGTGCCACTACCTCAACCAGTGCGCGGTCACCGACGGACCGGGCATCACTGGCACGGGCGTCGAGTACCTCCAGATCGGGGGTGGCGTCCTCGCCGGACTCGCGCTGGCCGGCGCCGGGATGACGGTTGCGTCGCGACGCAGCCGTGCCCACGTGCCACACCC
>JAICSZ010000266.1 GCA_025936615.1 Pedococcus sp.
GCCAGCTTCAAGCCGACGTTCATCCTGTCGGTGCCGCGGGTGTTCGAGAAGGTCTACAACTCCGCCGAGGCAAAGGCGACGGCCGACGGCAAGGGCAAGATCTTCGCCACGGCCGCTGACACCGCGATCCAGTACTCCACCGCGCTCGACCAGGGCCGGGTGGGGCTGGGGCTCAAGGCCAGGCACGCCCTGTTCGACCGGCTGGTCTACGGCAAGCTCCGCGACGCGATGGGCGGCCAGGTCCAGTACGCCGTGTCCGGCGGAGCGCCGCTCGGCACCCGGCTCGGCCACTTCTTCCGCGGCATCGGCGTCACCGTGCTCGAGGGGTACGGCCTCACCGAGACCACCGCCCCCGCGACGGTCAACGTCCCCGACCGCGTGAAGATCGGCACCGTGGGCGCCCCCCTGCCCGGCGTGGCCATCCGGATCGCTGACGACGGCGAGATCCTGGTCCGGGGCAACAACGTGTTCACCGCGTACCACAACAACGACGACGCGACCGCCGGTGCCAAGCAGGACGGCTGGTTCCACACCGGCGACATCGGCGAGCTCGACGAGGACGGCTACCTCAAGATCACCGGTCGCAAGAAGGAGATCCTCGTGACCGCGGGCGGCAAGAACGTCGCACCCGCAGGCCTGGAGGACCGGCTCCGCGCCCACCCCCTGGTCTCCCAGTGCATCGTCGTCGGCGACCAGAAGCCGTTCATCGCGGCGCTGCTCACCCTCGACTCCGAGATGTACCCGGCGTGGGCGAAGAACAACGGCATCGTCGGGGTGACCTTCGAGCAGGCGGCGACCAACGAGGTCGTCCTGGCCGAGCTGCAGAAGGCCGTCGACGACGCGAACAAGTCGGTCTCCAAGGCCGAGTCGATCCGCAAGTTCACCGTCCTCCCGGGCGACTTCACCGAGGACAACGGCTACCTCACCCCCAGCCTGAAGCTCAAGCGCAACGTCGTGATGAAGGACTTCCACGACCAGGTGGAGGCGTTGTACTCCAGCCCCAAGGGGTGAGCACACCCGACACCCGCCCTGACCGGGCCGCCGCCGTCCTCGCGGCGGCCTGGCTGGCGTTCTTCGGGGTCCTGCAGTGGAGCGTGGTCCGCTACCGCGTCCCCATCGTGGTGGTCCTCACCCTGTCCGCCGGGGGGCTCGCCCTGTGGCAGTGGCTCGGCTGGCGGGTGCGCCTCACCCGGGGCGCGGTGGCCACGGTCCTGGCCGGCAGCGCGCTGGCCACGCTGGCGGTCCCGATGTTCAGCTACCTCGCCCCTCGCGGGCTCGCGGTGGCGACGACGCTGCTCGTCGTGGGGCCACTCGCTTGCGCCGTCCTGCTGTGGTCCAAGGGAGTCCGCGCGGCGCTCGTCGGCGGTGCGGTGGGCGTGACGACGTATGCCGCGTGCGCGGGTGTCGCGGTCGTGTCCGACCCGCGCCCGCGCATCGACGTGTGGGTCGCCTTGCAGCAGGCCTCGGACGGGCTGGCGCGTGGAGAGAACTTCTACGCCATGACGTGGACCGGCTCCCCCGGCCTGCAGGACTCGTTCACCTACCTGCCCTGGACGGCCGTCCTGCTCGCCCCCGGTCGGTGGCTGCTCGGGGACGTCCGGTGGGCGCTCATCCTCTGGACGCTCGTGGCCGTCGCCGGGGTATGGGTGCTCGCACGGCGCTCGACCACCACGTGGCCGTGGACGGCCGCAGCGGTGACGGCGCTGCTGCTGTTCGCGCCGGGCACCCTGACCCAGGTGGACCAGGCGTGGACCGAGCCCTTGCTGCTCGCCGGGCTGGTGTGGTGGGCGGTGCTGGTCCAGCGCGGCCAGCCGTGGTGGGCCATCGTGCCGCTCGCGCTGGCGTGCGCCAGCAAGCAGCACCTGGCGCTGCTTCTGCCGGTGCTGCTGCTCTGGCGACCCTTCGGGTGGCGGCGCGCGGTGGCGACGGGCGCCCTGACGGCGGCGCTCATCGCCCCGTGGTTCCTCGCGAGCCCGTCGGACTTCGTGCACGACACGATCAGCCTGCTGGTGTCGTTCCACCCGATCGTCTTCGCGAACACGCTCTACCTGCTGGCGCTCAACAGCTTCGGCGTGACGCTGCCCTTCTGGGTGACCGGCGCGGTCGTGCTCGGGACGCTTGTCGCCGTCTGCTGGACGGTGTGGCGCCGCCAGCCACCCCTGGACGCCGTGCTGCGCTGGCTCGGGCTCCTGCTGCTGGTCGCGAACCTGGTCAACAAGCAGGCGTTCTACAACCAGTTCTGGCTCTCGGGAGCCCTTGTGGCGGTGTCCTTCGTCGCCCTCGCCGCCGAACGCCCTCGCGAGGACCGCGGCGTCGCCCGGACCCGTTCAGTCGAGCTCTGACCGGGCACGGGGCTGCGAGTCGGGATCCGGTTTCCGTCGGGCCTCCTTCCTGGCACTGGCCGGCTCTGGAAGCGTCGTGACATAGGCGAGGACGGCCGGCAGCACGAATGGGACGACCAGCAGCTCGATCCAGTCCCACAGGGTGTTTCCCCTGAACCCCGTCCAGGCCCAGCCAAAGCCGTACCCGCCGACTGCGAGCACGACGAGCGTGGTCACGCCGACGGCGAGCGCAACCGCCCACCGCCGGTGGTCTCGCTCATGGGTTCGCAGCCACAGGGGCAGGAAGGCGAGGGTGACCGGCAGGACGAGCAGGTGCAGCCAGTCCCACAGGGTGTTGCCCCGGAAGCCGGTCCACCGCCAGCCGCCCAGGTAGCCCCCGAGGGCGAGGACGAGCAGCCCGAGGCCGGCGGTGAGCAGGGCGACCGAGTGGGCTCGACGCATGACGCTCATGGCTCCAGCGTGCTCCCAAACTGCGGACGCGTCAGGTGCCCGCCCCGGCGAGCTGTCGCAGGTAGGCCAGCCAGGCCTTCGTGAACGCCGCCTCGCTGGTGTGCAGGACCGACTCGAACGCGGCGGCGGTGTTGGCATCGGGGTCGCCGGGCTGGTCCGAGGGGCTCGCCTTGGTGGCAGCGGCGAGGTAGAGGCGCACCAGGGCGTCCTGTCCCCATCGGTCGACGAGGTGGCACACGGCCAGCCACGCCGCGTTGTAGCTCGGCGCGATGGTGGTGCGCCCCGGGTCGAAGTCGCCCGCGCTCGGCAGCGCACTGGGCCCCTTGCCCTTCCGGACCCGGTCGAGCAGCGCGGCCGCAACCTGCTGCCGGGTCGCGCCGACGTGCTGGTAGCCGACGTAGTCCGCCATGCCCTCGGAGAGCCACAGCGGCACCGGCCGGTCGGTGCCAGCCCTGACTGCCACGTGGGTCGCCTCGTGGGCGACCACGACCTGCTTGCCGCGCTCCTGCAGCTTCGCGAACGCCCCGGGGTTGACGACGACGCGGTCGGCGCCGGCGCGGCCATCCGGGTCGAAGGGACCGTCGGTCACGGCGGCCACCTGCTCGACGTCGCTCTCCGACTGCCCCAGCTGCTCGGCCATCTGGGCAGAGGTGCCGGGTACGACCAGGACGAGCCGGTGGTTCCACTTCGCCGTCCACACCGAGGACACCCGGTCCACGGCGAGGCTGCCGAGCTGGAGGTAGGGGCGCAGCCGGCTGGCCGGGCCGGTGCCCACGACGAGGACCGTGGGCCCCCGCAGGACGCTCAGCCTCGGCAGGTCCCACACCTGCGGCTGGGTCCCGCCGTCGGTGTCGTCGGCCAGGCGCCACCCGTCGGCCCGGTGCACCAGGGTGAAGTAGCTCTCGAAGTCGCGCTCGGCGGTGTCGAAGCCGGCGAGGCTGTAGTGGCCGGCCACGCGCGAGACCCAGGCACCGGGGCCGACCTGCGCGGCCCGCTGCGCGCCGAGGGCGGGGGCCGGCTCGGGCGTGCCGTAGGAGAAGGTGCCCAACGGGAGCTTGGCCAGCGCGTCGAACATCGCGAGCTGGCGCAGGCCGAAGCCGGACGTCCGGCTGTCCAGGCTCGCGGCGAACGCGTCGCGGTCGCGGTGCAGCACCGCCATCGCGCGGGCCCGCAGCAGGGCGGCCAGCGCGTCCTCGCGGCCGGTGGTCGGGTCGGGCGCGTTCTGGCGGGTGGCCGCCGACGAGGTGGCCGACGGGCTGGCCGGGTGCTCCGTGCTGGTCCCGGAGCAGCCCGTCCACCACCTCGTCTGCGGCCACCCGCCAGAACGCGCCCGACCCGACCACCGGCCGCGAGGACGCGCTCGCCGCCCTGCTGCGGGCCCGCGCGACGGCGGTGCTGCACCGCGACCGCGACGCGTTCGCCGC